>CAYVQX010000001.1:0-9741 GCA_964453715.1 uncultured Candidatus Saccharibacteria bacterium
ATAAACCTTATATGGAACGGACTTATATTAAAGATTTGGGCGGCAAGAAAGGGGGAGAGGTACTAATTAAGTGCTGGGTAGATGTGCGCCGTGACCAAGGCAAGATGGTCTTTTTTGACCTGCGTGATATGAGCGGCAAGGTGCAGGGGGTGGTGCTACCTAACCACACCGAGGCTCTAGAGGTAGCCAAGGAGGTGCGCCCTGAGTGGGTGCTTGCCATTACTGGCCAAGTTAATGAGCGCCCGGCTAAAAATGTTAAAGAGGGCGTACTAAACGGCAACATTGAGTTAGAGATCACTGGTATTGAGGTGTTAAATAAATCGGAGACACCACCTTTTGAGCTAGCCGACACTAGTGGTATTAACGAGGAGGTGCGCTTAAAATATCGCTACTTAGATTTACGCACCGAGCGAATGCAAAAAAACTTGCGCACTAGGCACGCCATTATTAAATATGTCCGCGACTTTTTAACCAACGAGGGTTTTATTGAGGTGGAGACGCCAGTTTTAACCAAATCTACACCCGAGGGCGCCCGCGATTATGTGGTGCCAGCCCGCCTCTACCCTGGTAAGTTTTATGCTTTACCCCAATCACCGCAACAATATAAACAACTTTTAATGGTTGGTGGGGTAGAGAAGTACTTCCAAATTGCGCGCTGCTTCCGCGATGAGGACACTCGTGGTGACCGTCAGCCCGAGTTTACCCAAATGGACTTGGAGGCCTCATTTGTAGAGCGCGAGGATATTATGGCTTTAAATGAAAAGCTCTTAATTGAGATTGTGGAGAAACTCTTCCCCGAGAAAAAGATTCAACAAAAACCCTTCCCCCGCATTAGCTATAAAGAAGCGATGGAGAAGTATGGCACCGATAGGCCAGACATTAGAGAGGATAAAAATGATCCTAACTTGCTGGCTTTTTGTTGGGTTATTGACTTCCCATTTTTTGAAAAAACTGACGAGGGCGGCTCGCCTCGATCGCAAGGCGAAGCGGGATGGACCTTTACGCACAACCCTTTCTCTAGAGCAATTCCTGAACATGAGGAATGGTTAAAAAATAAAGAAAATCTTGGTGACATCCTTACCACTCAATACGATGTAGTCTTAAACGGTTTTGAGATTGGTGGCGGTAGTATCCGCAACCACCAACCCGAGCTTTTAACAAAAGTGTTTGAGGTGATGGGTTTTAGTGAGGAGAGGATTAAAGCCAATTTTGGTCACATGTTAGAGGCATTAAGCTTTGGCGCGCCACCGCACGGCGGTATTGCTTGGGGCTTGGATCGCTTGGTAACCTTACTGTTAAATCAGGCTAATATCCGCGAGGTAATTGCCTTTGCCAAAACGGGTGAGGGTAAAGACTTAATGATGGACTCTCCAGCCGAGATTGAGGCCAAACAACTCAAAGAGTTAAAAATAAAATTAGATAAATAAAAACCGCCGTTTGGGATAGGACCAAAACGACGGTTTTATAAATTAAAACGTAATTATGCGTTCTGGTAGATGAGCTAGAATTACCCGGTCTACACAATCAACGATTAAAGCTTGACCTTTCTCTACCCTGTCATGGTGAAGGTTCACACCAAGTTCTTTTAATCCAAAGAAGGAAGGGAAGCGATTAACATACTCAAAGTGAGTACAGAGAATCAATAAATCAACATCACTACCTCTCCGTTGAACAAGCTCCAAAGCTCCCGGCAAATCCTCTTTTCGTCCACACTCAGACCACAGAAGATCATATTCTTCTACAAATGCGCCAACAGCTTGTGAGACTATGGCCGCGCTCTGCACCGCCCTTTTGGCTGTGGAAGTGAGGATTCTTGCAGTTCCACCATTCAGATAGTGAGTTTTGAGTTGATCACTTATCTGCGTGATTTGGTACTGTCCATGATCACTCAAATGATCATCTAAGCCACAGTAATCACCATGCCTCATTACAACAAGAATTTTCATGTTTTTCCCCTTATATTTGATTGTCCTGAAACTATCTTATTACTATCATGTTTATATAATTTGTCAAACAAAAAACCGCCGTTTGGGATAGGGCCAAAACGACGGCGTAGTGGATCACGTAGAAATCTTTTGGTGGTCATGGATACTGTCGATAAATTTCTTCAGCATCTCACTGTTACCATCGCGAGGTAATACAAACGTGCGGTGACCGGGAATGCCTCCCATTTGAAAATCGAAGATCATCCGTTCCCACTTTTTCCCAAAGGCTTCTTGAAAAAGATCACAGACATCACAATCCAAATTCCCGATAAGCCTTTTGGGTACTTGAAGATCTACTCGGCTGCTTTTCCCAGAGTTATAAACGTTACATTCTCGAACAATCATTTTAAAACACCTCCTTTCTTTTTTACTATACACCTATTTTAAATAAAAGTCAATGTATGGTAAAATATGGCTTAAATGGACCGAGATTTTAAGGTTAAAGTGGGCCCGCCAAATGGCGAGGCAGGGAAGACATTTGAAGGGTCTTTAGAAGTGCTTTTAGACTTGATTGAGAAGCGGAAGATGCACATCTCTCAAGTATCTTTAGCGGCAGTAACTGATGATTACTTGGCTTATGTTAATGCTCATCCCGAGCTCCCGCCGGGCGAGCTGGCCAACTTTATTTTAATCGCCGCCACGTTAATGTTAATTAAGTCACTCTCGCTTTTACCAACATTAGAGGTGACAGCCGAGGAGAGTGCTAGCATTGAGGACTTAGAGCGCCGACTTAAACTTTATGCCGAGGCCAAAGAGTTGGCCGAGGAGATTAAAAATCGTTGGGCCCAAAATCCAATGTTTACGCCGGCTAAGGATCGACCTTTTACTCCCGTTTTTGCGCCGGCGCCAGACGCCAATATTAACTCTTTAGCCCAAGCCTTAGGCGAGCTTTTAAAATCATTACCCAAGGTAGAGAAATTGCCCGAGGCTATAGTTAAAAAAATTGTTAGTTTAGAGGAGGTGATAGGTAATTTAACCGAGCGAGTTCAAAAATCGCTTTCTTTAAAATGGAGCCAGATTAAAACTGAAAGCAAAGGCGAGAAGGTAACCATGATCGTCCACTTCCTCGGTTTATTAGAGTTGGTTAAACAAGGTATTCTAGCCGTCCAACAAAACGAGCACTTTGCCGACATTGATTTTGAACATAAAAAAACCGATCCTACTGCTCCCGCAGTTGAATCGGTCTAACTCGCTCCCACGATACTCAAACTATTTTCCTCCTACTCGATATTGTTTGGAAAAAAATTTAACAACTTCCTTGGCCACCTCAACTTGACCTGTGGTTGGGCCACCTCCTCCATAGACAAGATGATCAAAGGTCTCGGTAAAGTCTAAGTGACCAAAATCTGGGTAAACAACCAAGTCTTTTGGCTCCGGACAAAACGGCCACAAGGCATCAAACGACGCGTTAATCGCCATTTGATCTTGGCCCGCCTTTAAGCACGTCACCGGCACACCAATACGCAACATGTCATCTGGTGTAAATAAGCCGGTAACTGGAGCCATAAGCAAGGTTGCCTTAACTTCAGGCCCTGGTAAAGAGTTGCCAGCACCAGCTAGTTGCAAGGCGGTAAAACCACCCAGCGAGTAGCCAATGGTACCAACCCAATTAGCGTCTACCAAACTGGCCCCAGGCAGATCACTGGGCGGATTTTGGCAAGTATCAATAATTATCTGCACCGGTTGCAACCGATAATCAAAGAAGTGCTTGCAAATATCCAATTCCCCTTGATCTGTCATTGTCCCCTCAAGACATTGCTGTATAACACCCAGCATCTTTTGTGGACTAGAGCCTGGCACTTGGTAGCCAGCCGCCAATAAGTCGTCGCGTAAGAGCATTAAGCGACCACTTAAAATCGACCAATCAACTTGCACGTTAGTCGACATGTCTTGTGGTAAAAAGTCGACCCCATCTTGAGGGTCATAACTCACCACATAAAAGCCAGCCAACGCCAACGCCTCCCCCAAGTAATCCAACCCGGTAGAACTGTCTGAATAGCCCGGATTAACAACGATCAAAGGGAAATGACGGATGGGTTTACTCCCACCAAGATCGGGATAAAAGATTACCGCCTTGATAGAGCTATCTACTTGGTCACCACCAAACTGGTACTCAGAGCGACAAACGCCAACTTTGGCCGGTGGCGGCCAAGCTGATTGCCACGGGCAACCAGTTAAAAACACAAGCAACGCGCCAGCCATGAGTGCAAACTGCCTCCTCATAAAACCTCCTCTCTTTTAGGCTAGCCAACTCCAACATTTATCCAAGTCCACTAATCATCTTAACGCTTGTCCACAAGTGAGCAAGATTGACAATAATTTGTAAAAAACGGCCAATTCGTTTATAATTTTGGCCGTATGACGCCTGCGGCTCAAGTAGAGGCACTCTTATTCCAACAGGCCGAGCCACTTACCTTGGCCCGTTTGGCTAAATTGTTAAATTGGTCGCAAGCAGAGGTAGATAAGGCCTTAACCGAGCTAGAAACATCTTTAAATAATCGCGGTCTTAGCTTGGTAAGAAGTGGCAATGAGGTAGAGTTAACCACCGCGCCAGAAGCCGGCAATTTTTTAAGCGAGATTGCTAAAGCCGAGCTCTCTGGACCACTGGGTAAAGCTGGTTTAGAAACTTTGGCGATTATTATTTATCACGCGCCAATTAGCCGACCCGAGATTGATTACATCCGTGGTGTTAACTCTAGTTTTATTATCCGTCATCTTTTGGTCCGCGGTTTAATTAAGCGCTCTCCCAAACCAACTGATGCTCGGACTTTTATTTACGAGCCAAGTTTAGAAGCTTTAGCCACCCTTGGTGTTAGTCGGCGCGAGGATTTACCACGTTATGAGGAAATTACTCGTCTTACCAATGAATCACTCCAAACTTTATCTTCTGATGACCAAAGTAGCTCTAATTAATAAAATTGCCTTAGCTGGCGTAATTGTTTTAACCCTGATTTTGGCCAGTGGTCAGTTGAGTGGTTTATGGCAAGTGCCAGAGTCTAGTGCCACCACTTATTACGCCGACCCTTTTGCTAAATTAAATTTAACTGCTAAAGCGGCGGTAGTTTATGATCCCGATAAAAACGAGATTATTTACGCTAAAAATGCTTATCAAGCGTTACCCTTAGCCTCTATTACTAAAGTAATGACTGCTTTAGTAGCGAGCGAGCAAGATACCAACCAAACGGTTAACATTAGCGCCTCGGCTTTGTCCACCGAGGGTGATAGCGGTCTAGCCAAGGATGAGTCGTGGTCACTCAAAAAATTAATTGATTTCACTTTAATCTCTTCGTCCAACGACGGAGCCGCCGCCTTGGCGGCGGCGGGCGGGACCAACTTTATCGCCAATATGAATAGCGAGGCTAAAAGTTTAGGCTTGGTTAATACCGAGTTTGTTAATCCAACTGGCTTAGATATTGGTCCAGGCGTAGCCGGTAATATGGGCTCGGCTTTAGATGTGGCCAGACTCCTAGCTTATGTTTTAAAAACTAAGCCCGAGCTTTTAGCCGCCACTAGCGAGAGACAATCTGTTATCACCTCTCAAAGTGATTTAAACCACGTGGCTGTTAATACTAATCAACTGGCCGGCCGCTTGCCCGGCCTCTTTGCCTCTAAAACTGGCTTTACCGACACGGCTGGCGGCAACTTGGCAGTAGCAGTAGATTTAGGTCTAAATCAACCGGTTATTGCCGTAGTGTTGGGCTCTACCGAGGAGGGACGCTTTGCCGATATTGAGCAACTTATTAATACCGCTCGCGGCGATCATTATTTAACCAACCGCTAAAAACTCTTTTATGATCCTCTCTATCCTTAAAGTTTTTGCCCCAACAACCTTAGCCTTCTTTTTGGGTCTCCTTATTGCTCCCTTCCTCACCAATTTTTTATACAAAAATGAAATGTGGAAAAAGCGCGCCGGTAAAACCGCGCTGGGTGGGGGAGAGACACCTATTTTTAATAAACTCCACGCTCACAAAGAGGTTGGCACGCCACGCATGGGTGGAGTAATTATTTGGCTCTCCACTTTATTAGTTACTTTAACTTTTGCCGTTTTACCAATCTTCTTCCCTGGCGACATTGCGACTAAATTTAATTTTTTATCGCGTAATCAAACTTGGTTACCACTCTTTACCATGATTATTGGCTCCTTGGTTGGTTTAATTGACGATTATTTACAAATTACTCGCTCTCGCGACGGCTTAAAGGGTGGTCTCCATTTTAAATATCGCGCTTTAGTAGTTATTTTGCTTGGTCTCTTGGGTGGGAGTTGGTTTTATTACAAACTTGGCGTGAGCGCTATTGCGATCCCGTTTGATGGTCAACTTTTTTTGGGCCCGTTAATTATCCCATTGTTTGTAGTGGTAATGTTGGGACTCTTTTCTAGCGGCGTAGTTGATGGTTTAGACGGTCTCTCGGGCGGTATTATGGCCACCATCTTTACCGCTTACGCTGGTATCGCCTTCTTCCAAAATCAAGTTGACCTAGCCGCTTTATGCGGGACCATAGCGGGTGGCACACTGGCCTTCCTCTGGTTTAATATCCCACCGGCGCGCTTTTATATGTCAGAGACGGGCATTTTAGGCTTAACTGTTGGCTTATCGGTGGTTGCCTTCCTCACTGAGTCCGTTTTAGTTTTACCTATCATTGCCTTCCCCCTTGTGGCCACATCGGCCTCGGTCATAATCCAAACTGCGTCTAAAAAGTTACGTGGTAAAAAAGTATTTTTAGTGGCACCTATTCATCATCACTTTGAGGCGATTGGCTGGCCAGCTTATAAGGTGGTAATGCGTTATTGGATTATTAGCGTTATTTGCGCCATCATCGGCATGATTATTATGCTTGCCGGCGCCCATTCATCTCTATGAAGCCACGCCGGCCAGATCGTTTATTTTTTATTTTAACTTTTGTTCTGGCTTTAGCTGGATTTATTATTTTTAGTTCAGCCGCTCTTGGTCTCCTTGGTCGTGATGGCGCTAGTTTTACCGTCGTGGCCGGCAAACAACTTTTTATTATGCTCGTGGGCTTGGCCTTGTTTATTATTGTCTCGGGCATCCCTTACGAGCGTTGGTACCGCTTGGCGCCATATTTATTTATCTTTGCCCTAGGCTTAACGGCTTTAGTGTTTGTGCCTGGTTTAGCTCTTAAATCGGGCGGTGCTAGACGTTGGTTATTAATCCCACTTGGTGGGGCGTCGTTCTCCTTCCAACCGGCGGAGTTTTTAAAGCTTGCCAGTGTGTTAGCTTGGGCTTGGTGGCTCGCCAAATATAAAGATTATCTCCACACTTGGCGCGCCGGCTTTGTACCGCTAACGGTTATTTTGGGCGTTACTGGTGGTATTTTATTGGCTCAACCTAACACCAGTACCTTTGGCATTATTTTAGTGGCCACTAGCGCGATGTTTTTAATTGCCGGCGGCCGTTGGCGACACCTTTTAACCTTGGCTCTGATTGGTGTGCTAGCTTTAGGTATAGTTATCTCAACTAGACCTTACGTGCAAGCGCGTATTAATACTTATCTCCACCCCGAGCATGACCGCCAAGGTGACAGTTATCAAATTACGCAATCAATTATTGCTATTGGCTCGGGCGGCGTGTTTGGTCGTGGCTTTGGCCAAAGTGTGCAAAAATTTAATTACTTACCCGAGCCTATTGGTGACTCCATTTTTGCGGTGGCGGCCGAGGAGTTTGGTTTATTAGGGACCACCACCTTCCTCCTTATTTTATTAGTCTTTGCGCTGTGGGGCTTAAAAATTGCTCAACGTGTGCATGAGCCGTTTGGTAGACTCACCGCCTTAGGAATTGTTATACTAATTACCGTACAATCTCTGATTAACATTGGCGCCATGATTGGACTCTTGCCTTTAACCGGTGTGCCGCTAGTGTTTGTAAGTCAGGGTGGTAGCGCCTTGTTGTTGGCTTTAATTGAAGCGGGGATTGTGTTAAACATCTCGCGTTATCGCAACGTAGCTTAAAAATTTTTATGAAAATTCTTTTTACCGGCGGGGGCACGGGCGGCCACTTTTACCCCATTATTGCCGTCGCTCAAGAAATTAAGCGACTAGTCGAGGCGGAGAAGTTGGTCCCGCCCAAACTTTATTATGTGGCGCCAGATCCTTATAATCGCCGCCTCCTCTTTGAGGAGGGGATCCAATTTATCCAGATCCCAGCCGGTAAATGGCGACGCTACTTCTCGTTAAAAAACTTTAGCGATAGTTTAGTTACCTTGTGGGGGAGTGCCGAGGCCTTGGTTAAAATTTTTTCTATTTATCCGGATGTTATCTTTTCTAAAGGGGGATATGGCGCCTTCCCCACACTCCTCGCGGCACGCTTATTGCGTATCCCAGTGGTAATACACGAGTCCGACTCGCGGCCCGGCCGCGTTAACGCTTGGTCGGGCCGCTTTGCTCAAGCGGTGGCCTGCTCATACCCCGAGGCGGCGCACTACTTCCCCAATAACAATACAGCCGTAACTGGTAACCCAATTAGACGCGAGCTTTTAACACCCATTAAAAGTGGCGCGTATGAATTTTTAAAACTTGAGCCATCGGTGCCAACTATTTTAATTGTCGGCGGCTCACAAGGCGCAGTTAAATTAAACGACACTATCTTAGACATTTTACCCGAGCTGGTTAAACGCTATCAGGTTATCCATCAGGTAGGTAAAAATAATCATGCCGAGGCCGAGGCGCGCAGTCGCTACTTACTGGAGGGGAGCAACGAGGCTAGTCGTTATCACTTGTTTGATTATTTAAACGAGACCGCCATGCGGATGGTGGCTGGCGTCACCGACTTGGTGGTCTCGCGCGCCGGCTCGGCCATTTTTGAGTTTGCCAACTGGGAGTTGCCGGCGATCCTTATCCCCATCCCCGAGGCTATTAGCCACGATCAGCACAGCAACGCCTTTACCTACACGCGAGCTGGCGCCGCCGAGGTGATTGAGGAGATTAATTTAACCCCCTCCGTACTCCTCTCGGAGATTAACCGCCTCATGGACAATCCCGCTCTACGCGCTAAGATGAAGGCCAGTGCTAAGGCCTTTAAACGGCCGGAGGCCGGCGAGATTATTGCCAAGCAAATCCTCACCATCGCCCTCGAGCACGAAAAATAATTTAAAAAACTATGTCTAAACCGATTGTCCGCATTGCGCCCAGCCCGACTGGCAACCTCCATATTGGCACCGCTCGCACGGCGCTGTTTAATTATCTTTACGCTCATAAAATGGGTGGGCAATTTTTAGTTAGAATTGAAGACACCGATAAGGCTCGCAGTACTAAAGAGTTTGAGCAGAATATTTTAGACGGCTTAAAAGCTTTGGGTTTAAATCACGACGACGAGATTACTCATCAATCTAAACGCACCGATTTATATAAACAAAAGCTCGAGCAATTATTGAAAGAGGGCAAGGCTTATGTCTCGCAAGAGACGGAGGGCGAGAGTAAGGAGGTCATAAGACTTAAAAATCCTGGCACCCAAATTACCTTTAAAGATTTAATTAAAGGCGAGATTACTTTTGACACCACCGAGCTTAAAGACTTTGTGATTGCTAAAAACTTGGAGGAGCCACTGTACCACTTGGCAGTAGTTATAGACGACGCCGAGATGGGGGTAACCCATGTGATCCGCGGTGAGGACCATATCTCCAACACTCCGCGCCAAATCCTCATCCAAGAGGCCCTGGGCTACCCGCGTCCAGAGTACGCCCATATACCCCTTATTTTGGCCCCAGATCGCTCTAAACTCTCTAAACGGCACGGAGCCACCGG
>CAYVQX010000001.1:9841-15791 GCA_964453715.1 uncultured Candidatus Saccharibacteria bacterium
CCCGATGTTATCGCCAAGATAACATCTCTAATTATAGACAAGGCATCCAACTGGGACGAGATTAAAAAGATGGATGAAGCGGGGGAGTTAAGTTACTTCTTCACTGCGCCAAATCCAAGTAAAGAGTTATTAAAGACGACCGCACATTTACCTAAAGTGGTTGAGCTGTTAGAAAAAATTGATGCTAAAGATTGGAATGCTGAAAATATTAAAGCCGCCATCTGGGACTTTGCGTCTGATGTCGGCCGCGGCGATGTCCTCTGGCCCATGCGGGTGGCCCTCTCCGGCCGCGAAAAATCCCCGGATCCTTTTACCTTGGCGGCAATTTTAGGGAAAGGGGAGACAGTTAGAAGGCTGAATAGATGAAAAATGACATCCTACAGGCATAAACAAATTAAAGAAGAAGTTGAAATAGGAAAGCTCGCCAATAGTCTTTTGGATGAAATCGACAATATATATAAACCTTTTATAGAATCACACAACTTTCTTGATGCGTTTAATCCTGTAAGAATATTAATGCCTCTTATAGAAACCTCCTCTAAGATTGAAGTCCACAATCCCAAAGGACTCCTCAAGAAATTAGACGTTCCTGAACCTGAACTAATCTGGTTAATGTTTAGGAATGGACTTAGCCATCATATACGACCCTTCTATCTTCAAGTAAATGGCAAAAGAATAAGCTGGGCCGTATCTCATTCACCCAACGAACATTATCAGACCGAACACAACGTAGGTATAAGCCCGAAAAAACTATTAGAAGACTTAAGGAAGTATCTTGTTAATTTTTTGGGCAATACCAACAAAATAAAAATTCAAACAGGTTTAAAATTAATTAAAAATATAAAATAAATATGCCTGACGATCGATATAGTAAAAATATAGAGGAGGATAAATTGTTTTGGCAGATAGTGCCACACTATAACGATGCCCAAAATACTATTACTGACGCGATAAAAGAAGAATTTAAAAATAACGAAGATACTCCCAACATCCTAGAGATTGGTTGTGGCACCGGCATAACTACTCAAAAAATATTATCTGCCTATCCTAAAATTAATTTAACAGGAATTGATAATGTAGATTATATAGCCGAAGAAGCAAAGAAAAGACTTCTTGAAAAAAGGGAGGGTAGAGCAACTATTTTACATGCCGATGCTCTTGAATACTTAGAGAGTCAGCCAGACGGCTCGTATGATGCCATTGTTTCTGCCATGGTGATTCATAACTGTCCAGAAGATTATCGAGAGAAAGTTTTCAAAGAAATATTTAGAACCCTAAAAAATAATGGGATTTTCTTAAACGTAGATAAGATCGCCCAAGATGATAAGGAAGAGCATCGAAAAGCCTTAAATTGGCAAATAAATGAATTTAAGAAGTTTGATGACTTGGGCCACTCAGAACTAAAAGAGAAATGGACCAAGCATTATTTGGATGATGAAAAACCAGGGATTATTTTATACGAGAAAGATTATTTAGACACCTTAAAATCTATCGGTTTTTCTGAAATTAAAAAACTCTATCGCTACCAGATGGAAGCAAGTTATTTGGCAAAAAAATAAATTAACACAATGAAAATTATTGGGTAGAGGTAGACAATTGACCTCTTGGTAATTTTTGTGATAGAGATATAAGCGGAAAAATATAAGGAGGAGCCATGATTAAAAAGGCACTTGTAATCGCCCCCCCCCTGGCTCTTGGGGTTGTGATGATTATTAGCTTCTATCTGTATATGAAGTATATGATCACCACTTTTGGCCCGCCACTTTGATTGCCAAGGTTGCCCGACCCCCGACCGCGCACCCGCGCGGTTTTTTTATGCTAATATAACATCATGCAAAAGGAGGTAAAGATAAAAACTAAGGATAAAAAGGTGGTTTATGGCACATTAGATACTGTGGCCAAATCTAAGGGTCTGATTATTTTTGTCCATGGGTTAGGCGGGCACAAAAATGAGCATATCTTTTTTAACGCCGTTAAATATTTTAACAATAAAAATTACGACACTTTTAGAGTTGACCTCTACTCGGGCGAGAAGGGGAGCAGGACTTTTAGCCAAAGCACCCTCACCACTCATAACCAAGACGTAGACGCAGTGGTAAATAAATTTAAAAATCAGTATAAAAACATCTTTTTGGTTGGCCACAGTTTAGGCGGTTTAAGTATCATTAAAGCTAATCTTAAACCAATTAAAGGGCTAATTTTATGGGACTCCACTTATAACCTCCGTAAGGTAATAGAGGACGAGAACGCTAAATTTATTAAAGAGTTAAACGCTTATTTGGTTAATTGGGGGATGGAGATCTTAATGGGTAAAGAGATGGTGGATGAGTGGATCCACTTCCCCTCACCTAAAGAATTGGCAAAAAATATAACCATCCCTATAAAGGTTATTTGCGCTGGTAAAGGTAAGCTAATTAAAGCCGGCAAGGAGTACTATATTAATGCCGCTGGACCTAAAGAATTTGCCCTGATAAAAAATGCCGGCCACAATTTTAACGAGCCAGACACAGCTGAAAATTTATATGACGAGACTTACAATTGGGTCAAAAAATTTAGTTAATTTATGCCCTCAAATAAAGAAAGGATTTTAGAACTAGAGAAAACGGGCAAGTACGTCTTCCACGGCTCGGCTAATGGCGAGATTAAAGAGCTAGAACCAAGACAAAGTACTCACGTTACTGATTTATCTAAACCTACAGAGAGTAGTATAAACGACGGTGACCCAGCGGTGGCCGCCACTCCTTATGCCCAAATTGCTATTTATCGAGCGATTGTAAATTCTAATAATATTCATTTTAAACACACAAGTGGTTTTGGGTTTAGCTCACCAACCAATATTTATTATCGGGTTGATTCAGAAAAAACCTTGCAAGAGATTTTTAACAACAAAGTTGGATATGTTTATATTTTTAATAAAGCTGATTTTAAACCCTACAATAGAGATAGGGACCCCTCCGAGGATGAGATGGAGTGGCGTTGTTATAAACCAATAAAACCTGTTGAAGTAATTAAAGTCACCTCAAATGATTTACCACCAAAAAATCAAATTGAGATAACCAATTGACCTCTTGGTAATTTTTATGGTAGAAGTGGGGGAGGAAGGGAGGTGATTATAGTGTCTGAACCAAGGACATTTAAAGAGGGGGACTTGGTCTGTGTGTGCCTTAATGGCCAGACATTTAAGTTGATCCTTTATAATGGAGAGGAGGTACAATTCACGTCGTTAAACGGCACAATTCAGAAACTTGGACCCAATTTTGTAGAACTGGTCTTGTCCGACGAAATTATTAGAAAAGACCTCTTGGTACGGATATACGAAAACCAGATATCCTTAATCCTCGGGAAAAGTTTTAATAAATCTTAGGATTGGATTGATAATACCCCCGACCGCGCCCTCCAGCGCGGTTTTTTTGTCTAAGTTTAGGGGTGCTTTACAAATTATTGGGAGATATGTTATAAATTAAGGAGGAAAGGGGGCAACAACATGCCAGAGCCGAAAGAAAAAACACCGACACAAAAAGCATTAGCTTATGTCGAAAGGATGGAAAGAGAGGGTAAGATGAGCGGAAGGGACAAAGCAGAATTCTGGGAAATCTGGAACGCTTTAATAGAAGCTGGGGTCCAGAACACCCTCAAGGCCGCCAATTCCGCTTCCGCCTTTGGAGGCAAGCGCCCTCCGCGTCGTGAGGAATGGGAGTAGCCAACACTCTCAGCCACAGAGCCCCCGCCGAGCGAGTAATCGCTCGGCGGTTTTTTTGTTAGAATAGGTAAGATGATTAAATGGTTTAAAATCTGCTTAAAGTGGGGCGGGGGAGCCGCGCTGGTCTTTTTCCTCCTCCTTACCTCTTACTCTACCGCTCGCGCCGGTATCTTAGACGACCTCAAAGCTAAAATTGATGATCGCCAAGGGATTATCCAACAACTTGAGACCGAGATTAAACAATATCAAGGCGCCATCCAAAAGACCCAAGTGGAGAAGAGTACTTTAAACGGCGAGCTCCAAAAGATTAACGCCACCGATAAGCAACTTACCACCCAGCTTAAAACTACCGAGACCAAAATCTCCTCCACCAACGCCACCATCAATCAGCTAACCACCGAGATTAAAACTAAAGAGCAACAAGTTAATAGCGATCAAATTGCTCTAAGCGAGGCCCTCCGTCAATTGGCCGAGCAAGATCGAGTTAACTTATTAGGCGCCCTGCTTACTTACGACCACACCGCCGAGCTATGGACTAGCTTAAGCTCCTTAGACCAATTCCAAAACTCCCTTAACCAACGGATCGAGAGCTTAAATTTGGCCAAGCTTGATTTAGCCACCAAAAAGGGGCAAACCGAGTCCGAGCAAAAAAAGCTCGGTGAGCTTAAGGGTCAACTAGATGATCAAAAAAAGATTGTCGCCCAAAATAAAGATCAAAAAAATAAGCTCCTCGCCGAGACTAAAAGTAAGGAGGCCGCTTATCAACAACTCCTCGCTGACCGATTAAAAAAGAAGGAGGCCGTAGAGTCCGAGATCTCCTCCTTAGAGGCTCAAATTAAAACGGTTATTGACCCGTCTAGTGTGCCAAGTAGTGGCAAGGGTGTGCTTAAGTGGCCCTTGGCTAAAATTATTATTACTCAATACTTTGGCAACACCGCCTTTGCCTCGGCCAATCCTCAAGTTTACAACGGCAAGGGTCACAATGGTGTTGATTTTGGCACGCCGGTAGGCACGCCAGTTATGGCCGCTCGTCAGGGCACCGTTTTAGGCTTTGGCGACACCGACCTTACTTGCCCTAGCGCCTCTTATGGTCGCTGGGTCTTAATTAAGCACGACAACGGCTTAACATCTCTTTATGCCCACCTCTCGGTTATTAAAGTTAGCAAGGGCGACTCGGTAGATATGGGTCAGGTTATTGGCTACTCGGGCAATACGGGCTACTCCACTGGTCCTCACCTCCACTTTACAGTCTTCGCTAGCGAGGCGGTGGAGATTAGCACCCTTAAGAGTAAGGTAGCCGGCTGTGGCACCTACACCTTACCCATTAGCCCAACCAGCGGTTATCTTAATCCATTGTCATATTTGTAATATAATGGGGGAGTATGATTAGACTTTTAATTATTATTGTTTTAATTGTTTTGGTTTTAAGCTACTTCCACATTGACCTGCGGGGGATTGTAGAGTCACCCACCGGCCAAGCCAATTTTAGCTATTTAGGCAATTTAGCCACCCAAGCTTGGCATAATTACTTGGCGCCAGCCTGGAGCGGCCTCCAAGGGCCCCTCTTTGACCTTTTTGGTAAAATATGGCCTAAATAAAGGGCTTTCTACCCTTGACACTTGACTTTTTTGTGTGGTTATGCTAGCATACTAGCAAGGTTACAAGTTATGGTTTAGAGTCGGTAACCTATTAATAAAGTCATAAAAAGCATCTAAGCTAAGGTTCATACCTTAGCTTTTTGCTTTAAGTAAAGTTATTTTACAATCCATTCCGTTAGGAATTGCCGCCCTAATGACGATTACCTCACCGGTTAACTCAAATGCTGTCTTAATGGCCAATGTAGCCATACCTCTGGTCCAAACCGTCCAGACCGACGCACCAAAAGAAAAGCCGATTGAGGAGTTGATTAAAGATGAGGCCAACGCCCAAGGCCTGGATCCCAAGCTGGCCGTTAAAGTAGCTTATTGTGAGAGTACTTTACGCCAATTTGACCCAGTTACCGGCGACCCTGTCCGCGGAGTTAAAAATCCCAAGGACGTAGGCGTCTTCCAAATCAACGAGTCGTATCACTTAACTGAGAGTAAAAAGTTGGGTTACGACATCTACAGTACGGAAGGTAATATTGCATATGCAATGTACCTGGCAAAGAAGGATGGTTTCCGCCACTGGCAGTCTAGTAAGCCTTGCTGGAACGGGGAAAGCATCAACGAAAAAGTGGCCCTTAACTAGGGCCTTTTTCGTTGCTCAAAA
>CAYVQX010000001.1:15891-19717 GCA_964453715.1 uncultured Candidatus Saccharibacteria bacterium
TATATTGTGCGACGTATACCATAGTTATCCACAAGCCCTCCCCTCGAGGCTTTTGGTGAAACCTTGACGCTTAATTTAAATTGGGGCAATTCCCCGCCGGCGTGTAGCCGGCGGCGCGGGCCGCAGCGCTGGTTGGAAAGCTGACTTTATTCCCCGCCTTAATTTGTTTGGCACCGGGGCACCATGGGTAATGGTACTTACTCCCCTCTTTGGAGGCCACTACTTCTTGAGATAACACATTTTTATTGTTGTCAATATTGTTAGCAGTTGAGCTTTTTTGTTCTGTACTTCTAATAGGGTCAGTGTTGTTGTTGGTTACAAATTCTACCGGTTCAGTTGGTGAGTAATGGGCCGAGAGTCGTCCTAACCCAAAGGCCAAGAGGGCAACCAAAATAAGTACCAAGCCAGTAAACCACTCGGCCTTGCATTTAGCCCAAATGTTGGTTATAATCCCCATGTTCTTATAATTATACTATTATCCTAATATGGCACATCGTAAAGCTGGCGGAACAGCTAAAAACCTCCGCGACTCACAGCCAAAGTACTTAGGCACCAAGCTCTACGCCGGCGAGACGGCTAAAACGGGCGACGTTATTGTGCGCCAACGTGGCACCAAGATTGTGGCTGGACCAGGCGTTAAAATGGGCAAGGACCACACTCTCTTTGCTGGCCGCCCTGGTGTAGTAGCTTTTAAAAACATCCGTAAAGTTGGTTTTAACGGCCGAGCTAAAGTATTAAAAATGGCTCAAGTTAACTAGGCCTCAAGCTTAGTTACCAAAACAGTAAAGCCCGCCTCCCGCCCGCCGGTGAGGCGGGCTTTAGCTTGATGTAAGCCAATATGCTTAATAGGTGTTAAAAGCTCAATAGATGCTGGATTAATAGTTATCCCTACAGACTTTAAAGCAGCCGCCACCTCCACCGCAGACACCTTGGCAAACAACTGTCCCTCGGGACCAGCCTTCTCTTTAAGCTCTACAGTTAGGCCATTTAACTTTGATTTAATAGACTCGGCTAAAGTCTCCTCCTCGGCCTGTTGTGACTTTAAGCCCAAGCGCATACTCTCGGCCCATTTTAAAGTCTCTGGCGTAGCTAATTTAGCCTCACCACGTGGGATCAGCACCTGACGCGCAAAGCCGTCGGCCACCTCTTTAACTGTAAAGCGCTTGCCGATCTTTAGATCTCTTAGCAAAATTACCTTCATATTATTATTTTATTATTTAGAAAGGAGGTATTTAATAGCGGCATCTAGTTGTGGGTCACGGCCGGCGGTTCTATCACTATCGGTCATAGTTACAGCAATAGCTGGTTTAAGACCCTTCTCAGAGATAGAGTGACCATTAGGGGTAAGCCACTTAGCAATAGTTACTTTAAGCGCACTACCCCCTGCCAAAGGCACCAGCTCTTGCACCGAGCCCTTACCAAAAGACTCATCACCAATTAGGGTGGCCTTGCCCTGCTCAGACAAAGCGCCCGCCAAGATCTCCGAGGCAGAGGCGCTACCCTTATCAATTAAAATAACTAACTTTAAATTATCGTTAAAGATATCGTAACCCTTACTGCGATAAGTTTTATCGCCTGGACGGCCACCGTGAGACTCTTGGACGATAACCTTACCCTCGGGTAAAAACCACGAGGCCATATCTACCGCCGCCTCCAAGTAACCACCAGGGTTGCCACGCAAGTCAATAATTAATTTATCAGTTTTAGACTCTACAAATTGCCTTAACCCCTGACGGAAGAGGTCGGCCGAGTTAGCATTAAAACTGTGTAAGCCAAGGATAAAGACACCCGATGGTAATAACTTGGCGTCCATAGTAGGGATCTGGATCTTCTCGCGAGTAAGGGTGAAGTCTAAAGTTTTATTATCGGTTGGACGGAAGATGGTGATTTTAATTTTAGTCCCAATGTCGCCACGGATTTTTTGTACTACTTGATCTACTGGTAAGTTGTGAGTGGACTCACCCTCAACTTTAGTCACCTTATCACCAGCTAAAATGCCAGCCTTTTTAGCTGGACTGCCGGCAATAGCCGAGACCACAGTAAGCTCGCCATCGCGAACGCCCAACTCCATACCCACGCCACCAAACTCGCCACGGATATCATCCTCAAAGGCTTGGTTTTGTTGAGGTGGTAAAAAGACAGTGTAAGGATCGCCGGCCGAGTCTACCAAACCAGAGATAGCGCCGTACACGCGCTTTTGTAAGTCATCTTTAGAGGCTAGAGCGGTGGTGGTGCCATTAACAAACTTATTGTCCATTAATGACCAGACCTGCCAAAAGAGAGAGAAGTCTACCTGTGAGGGCTCACCATTCTCAACCCCAGAGAGTTGAGGTGGTGGCACCGAGTTTAAACTGGAGTCTTGATATCGGCCCAAACCCCAACCTAAAACAAAAGCGGCAATAGCCACTAAAGCTAGGCCACGATAAACAAAAAATCGTCGAGGGGACTCCATGACCTTATGATTATCGCATTATGTTATAATCATTTCAAGTTTGGCTTTTATGTCATTAATCTTATTTAATCAATTGGGCCGAGAGTCACAGGAGTTTAAACCTCTTAATCCACCCAAGGTTGGTCTCTACGCTTGCGGGCCCACTGTTTATGACGCGGTGCACTTGGGCAATTGGCGGACCTTTATTTTTGAGGATGTGCTCCACCGCACGCTCGCCTACTTGGGTTATGAGGTAAAAATGGTGATGAACATTACCGATGTGGACGATAAAATTATTACCCGCGCTGGTGAACAGGGTTTGAGCGTAAAAGAATTAACGACTAAACATACCGAGCAATTTTTTGCCGACAGAGATAAATTAAATATTTTACCCGCTAGTGTTTACACCAAAGCCACCGAGCATGTGGCCGAGATGATTAATTTAATTGAGCGTTTAATTAAAAATGATTTAGCTTATGAGCGCGATGGCTCGGTGTATTACGCGGTAAATAAGTTTAAAAACTACGGAGCGCTCTCGGGGATCTCTTTAGCCGGCCTAAAGGCCGGCGCGCGGGTAGATAATGATGAGTATGCCAAAGACGCGCCGGCCGACTTTGTACTGTGGAAGGCGTCTAAAAATGGCGAGCCTAGCTGGGACTCGCCGTGGGGTAAGGGCCGGCCTGGCTGGCATATTGAGTGCAGCGCTATGAGTATGAAGGAGTTGGGCGAGACTTTTGACATCCACGCTGGTGGGGTGGACCTCCTCTTCCCCCATCATGAGAATGAGATCGCTCAAAGCGAGGGCGCCACGGGCCACAAGTTTGTAAATTATTGGTTGGAGGGTGAGCACCTCATGATTGCCGGCGAGAAGATGAGTAAATCGTTGGGCAACATCTTTACCCTCAACACCTTATTAGAGAAGGGTTACTCTCCCCTCGCCTATCGTTACCTCACTTTAACCGCTCATTATCGCAAACCCTTAAACTTTACCTGGGAGTCACTTGGTGCCGCTCAAACTACTTTAACCAGATTACAAAATGTTGTTAGAGATTTAAATAAAACTAGTGAAGTTGGTGTAGTTGATCAAACTTATCAAAATAAATTTAAAGCTAATTTAACCGATGATTTAAACGCCCCACAAGCGGTGGCGTTGATGTGGGAGTTAATTAATGACAGCTCACTCTCCCCCGCCAACAAACTAGCGACAATTTTAAATTTTGATCAAGTGTTGGGTTTAGGTTTAGATAAATTAGAAGCTATTGAGATCCCCGACGAGGTTAAAAAGATTGCCGCCGCGCGGGAAGAAGCAAGAGAGAACAAAAACTTTGCCCAAGCTGATATCCTCCGCCAACAAGCCGTAGAACTGGGCTTTATCATCGACGACACCCCCGACGG
>CAYVQX010000001.1:19817-24703 GCA_964453715.1 uncultured Candidatus Saccharibacteria bacterium
TTCCTCCAACTTGGCGCCCGGATCCCACCCCAAGATTTAACTGCCGAGCAAGCTCTCCTCGGCGCTTTAATGATTAAGCCTCGGAGCTTAATGGAGGTTACCGACTTTTTAGCGCCAGAACATTTTTACGCCGAGAAGCATCGCCTTATTTATAAAGCGATGCTCACCTTAGATAATAAAGGTGAGCCAATTGATATTGTCTCCTTAACCGCGGAATTAAAAAATAATAAAGTTTTAGACCAAGTAGGTGGCGCTAGTTACTTGGCCGAGCTTATTAATCTTGTCCCCTCCACCGCTAATTTAAAAAATTACGGCGACATTGTAGCTAAAAAGGCCGCTCTCCGTCAGTTAATTGAGTCGGCCAGCCACATTTTAGAATTGGGTTACAACGAGAAGGAGGAGATCGACACCATTTTTGATCAAGCCGAGCGCGCTATTCACAATTTAACTAGTTTTTCTAAAAAAACTTATCTAGCTATTAAAGACACTTTAGCCGAGGCTTGGGAGCAAATTGATCGCCTCCATCACTCCACTGACGAGTTACGCGGTGTGCCCTCCGGCTTCCGCGATATTGATAATTTATTGGGTGGCTTCCAAAAATCCGATTTAGTTATTTTAGCCGCGCGCCCCTCGGTGGGTAAAACGTCATTAGCTCTCGACTTTATCCGTCACGCCGCTTGCAAGCTTAACAAGCCGGTGGCCATCTTCTCACTGGAGATGAGTAGTCAGCAGTTGGTTAATCGTCTTATTGCTGCCGAGTCTAGGGTGGACTCTTGGCGTTTAAGAAATGGCAAAATTAATTCTGACGAGGAGTTTGGCCGTATCCGTGATGCCATGGACACTCTCTCTAAAGCACCAATTTTTATTAACGATGAGCCGGGCAATAATATTGTAAAAATGCGCTCGGTGGCCCGCCGACTTAAAGCCGAGCACGACTTAGGGATGATTGTGGTTGATTACTTACAGTTAATGGTCCCGCGGCGCGAGAGCGACTCTATGGTCCAAGTGGTCACCGAGATCTCACGCTCACTTAAAGGCTTGGCTCGTGAGTTAGATGTGCCAGTTATTGCCCTCTCCCAGCTCTCGCGTGCTGTTGAGAGCCGTGGCGGTAAGCCTCGCCTCTCTGATCTCCGTGACTCTGGCTCAATCGAGCAAGACGCCGACGTAGTAATGTTTATCCACCGCGAGGATCGCACTAATCACGAGTCAGATCGTAAAAATATAGCCGAGATCTTAGTTGAGAAGCATCGTAACGGTCCCACCGGTCATGCCGAGCTCTACTTTGACGACAAGTTTACCAGCTTTGTAACTATAGAGAAGTCTGATTACGGTGGCGCCAGTAAAGAGGCTTTTGGTGGCTTTTAATAATTTATGGCTGATCCAATCCAAGATTTAGCCTCCCTCTTCCTCCGCTTCCCCGGTATTGGCCGACGTCAGGCCAAGCGCTTTGTATATCACTTATTGGAGAGTGGCCCAGCTGAAGGCGATAAAATTATTAACGCGATTAAAAATTTAAAAAGTTATATTAAAGAATGTAACTCTTGCCACCGCTTTTATTTAAATCGCGGCCTACCAGAAGAGGTTTGTGATATTTGTGTTAATTTAAATCGCGATAACTCAATTTTAATGGTGGTAGAAAAAGATGCTGACCTCGACAACATTGAGAAGGTGGGCGCTTATCGTGGACGCTACTTTGTACTAGGCGGTCTCTCCTCATTTATCCCCGAGGAGGAGACGCCGCTGCGCACCGAGGAATTAGTTAATAAATTAAAAACTACTCCCGAGATTAAAGAGCTAGTTTTAGCTTTAAGTGTTAATGCCGAGGGTGATCACACAGTTAATTTGTTAGAGGATTTACTCCGCCCCTTCCAAAACACTGGTTTAAAAATAACCCACTTGGCTCGCGGTTTATCCCACGGTAGTGAGTTAGAATATATTGACCCCGAGACACTCAAAAATGCTCTTGAACACCGAGTTTAACTTACTTCATTTTTAAAGTTACTTTGTGGATCTCCTCGGTTAACTCGTTGTTAATTTTAATTAAACGATGGATCTCATCTTGGAGTTTTAAAATAGCTTCAGCATCTTTATAAGTTTGCGCGGCTTGTCGCTCGGAGGCTTGAGAGAGCACCTGTTGACCCACTGCCAAAATAGGCAGCGCCAAAAGTTGAACAATATTACTTAAAAAGAGGAGGAAGGTAAATGGATAGGGATCGGACTTAAAAAAACCAATACCTTGGGTGGCTAAAAACATCCAGCCAAACATCCAAATAAACAGGATGTAGAACATAGTCATCGAGCCAAACCAGCGGGTAATTAAAACAGCCAGCCCTTGGTTAAAACTGCGATGATGATTTTTAATTGGTTTAGGAGCATTTTTTTCTCGCTCACTAAGCCAAGGGTTAGGGACATATGGTTGCATTGTGCTTACAGTTTAACCCGTTAGTACTACTGCTCGCAATTAAAAAATCCCCAGTTCGGGGATTTTTTAATTTACTTAGTTTTGATCGCGGTAACTTTAACTTGAGTAAAGGGTTGGCGGTGACCGTAAACCTTATGGTAACGGACCTTGGCCTTATAACGGACCACGCGGATTTTAGGGGCGCGGCCATCGGCTACTACCTCGGCCTCTACCTTAGCGCCATTAACGGCTGGCAAGCCCATAACCGTCTCCTTACCATCATCAGTGAGTAAAACCTCGTCAAAAACGACCTTACCCCCCTTACGGGCCTCCTCTGGAAGCTTCTCCACCTTTAAAACGGTCCCCTCGGAGACCTTGTATTGCTTACCGCCAGTCTTAATGATTGCAAATGCCATAATGGGTCTAATTCTACACAAAATCAGCCTAAAAGCAAGGGCCCCAGCCCTTACTCCAAATTAGGCTTATCTAGGAGGTTAACCTCAATATCTACCTTGGTGTCAGAGATGCGGTAAATGTCTTTATCTATCTTACCTAGCTCCTTGTAGGCACTATTGTAGTGAGAGACAGTGGTCCCTAAGGCCACACCCAACTTGCGATAGTACTCCTCGTACGAGCCAATATGTTTACCCAGCTCACCCACACGCTTTTGGATCTCTACGGCCCGCTTCTCAATCTCTAGGGCTTTTAAGCCCTGCATCACTGTTTGCAAATAGGCCAAAAAGGAGGTCGGCGAGACAATAATTACCTTGTATTTATTAGACGCCCTTTGGATCAAGTTCTCCTCCTCGCCACCACCCACCTGATTGGTTAATAAGTCATAATAAATACCCTCACTCGGTATAAACATAAAGGCAAAGTCCATCGTATTCTCCTCCGGTCTAATATATTTAGAAGTTTCTTGAATCCGGAGTTTAAGATCATTAACAAAAGCCTTCTCGGCGGCCACTCGGTCAGCGCCCTCGGGGGTATGGATAAAGCGATTATAATTCTCCAGTGAGAACTTGGAGTCTACCGGCACAATCTTATCGTTAATAAATACCGCGGCGTCTACAATCTCGCCATTTTGGAAGGGGTACTGCATTTTATACATCCCTGGGCCTAAAACATTTTTAAGCACAGTCTCTAAATAATACTCGCCTAAAATACCGCGCTGTTTAGGATTTTTTAAAATATCTTGGAGATTTTTTAACTGCTCGGCAAAGCCTTGCGTTTGACGGCCGATCTCTTTAACACTAGTCACCTCTTGAGTGATCTCTTTAATTAATTGTGACGACTCGCGGAACTGGTGTTGCACCGACTCGTGCAAGTTTTTAGACGACTCGGTAAGGCGATTATCCATTGTCCGAGTGAGCTCTTGGAGCTGTTGTTGGAGCATTAAAAGACCTCGATCATCCATGCCGCCACCGCTCCCCTGCCCCATCATCCGCGCCAAAACAAAGGCAATAATTGCCCCCACCACTAATCCCCCAACCACATATAAAATAATTTCCATCACCCTATTTTAGCATAAGTTAAATTAGATACATTTACGGAGAACTTGGGCGTATTGGGGGACACATTTACGACACACGATTACCTTGCGGGAGGGGCGGATGCGATCGTCGTTATAAAAATCTTCGCTCTTTTTACCACAATAAATACACTCTCCCACTACCTCTCTCTTTTTAGTCTCTACCACTGGTGTAATCAAGCGGTTATCAAACACAAACAGTGAGCCCTTAAAGTGACTGGCCGGATACTTGGCCATGTAGGTATGGATGCCATCTTTAAGTTGATACAAGTTTTTAAAGCCCTCCTGCTTCATTAGGGCGGTGGCCTTCTCACACCGTATGCCACCCGTACACACCGTCACCACCTTTTTATCTTTTAACTCGGGCAACTTTTTAAGCACTTTAAGTTTGGCGGGCAAATCGCGGAAGTTGCCAAGCTCCGGGTTAACTGTTTTATCAAAATAGCCGGCCTTAACCTCAAAGTCATTGCGTAAGTCTAGGATCACAAAATCTTCAGACTTTTTATACATCTTCTCTAACTCACTGGCGGTAACTGTTTTAGCGGTGTCTTTTTTAATATTAAGTTTGCCCACGCCTAGGGTTACTACTTCTGGTCGGACTTTTATTTTTAATTTAGTAAAGCCGGTGCCATCGCCATCGCTCTCTTTAAACACAATATCGTTAAAACGCTTATCTTTCTTCAGCTCGCGTTTATATTTAGCCACATCGCGAGCCAGCCCCTCAAAAGTAGCATTAATCCCCTCCTCGGCAATAAGCATCCGGCCTTTTAAATTACAGGCACTAGCAAGAGCCTTTTGCTCCAACACCACCTTTTTAGGATTGCGGAGATTAATAAATTTATAAAAGAGAATGACTTTATACTCGCTCATTGGTGACCTTACCGGGATTTGAACCCGGGTTTTCTCCGTGAGAGGGAGATGTCCTAGACCAGGCTAGACGATAAGGCCGTCATT
>CAYVQX010000001.1:24803-43690 GCA_964453715.1 uncultured Candidatus Saccharibacteria bacterium
AGGCTAGACGATAAGGCCGTCATTGACGACACCACCTAATTTAGCACATAATATTACCAGAGCACAACCTTGGGAGGATCCAGTATGCTACGGGCACTTCTCCTCATTATTGGCCTAATTGGCACCAAGATCATCTTGGGCCGCTACTGAGTCACTTACGCCGATCTAGTACCCACCCCTCCCCGACCCCTCCCATGAGGGGTCATTTTCTTTATTTGACAAATTACTTATTTAGGTATAAAATAGTAGATAGAAGGTGGCCTATGGTTAGGTTACCACACTTTGATAAAGCTTCTGTTAGGTCCGCCTAGATTGCCTGGTCCGCCAGGGTCACAGAAGCTAATTGTCTCTCCGGAGACAAGAAAGGATTACGTTCTATGTTTTCTATGTTTAAGGAATTACGTGATCGTTGGCGACGAGACAAAATGATGACTGTGTTGGAAGAGCGTTCAATCAGAGAGTTCATGGACGCAGTCGATCACATTGGGTTGATCTACCCAAAAGGCTACGACCAAGAGTGCGGGATTTGCGATCGGCCCTTCCGTCTTTTATCCTTTTCACCATTGGCTGTTGCTGTAGGGACATTGGTGAGGAATCAAAACATCACACCAAAAGAAGTTGTCTGGGAAATCTTGGGGCGTCTCAATAAAAGGAAGCAGAAAAAATTCATCGCCCTCGCCTCAAAAAGGCATCCGGTAGTCAAAGAGCTTCTGGACAAAGCTCTTCTGGAATACAACAAACAAACCGCCGAGATCAAAAAGAAATTGAAAGAAAACAGGGCGATTGGCCGAGGCCTGGATACAGTCAAACGTAATTTAGGCCCACAAATTTAGTTCGCATTCCGGCCCGGGATCAGATTGATCCCGGGCCTTTTATTTTGCTTGTGTTTTTGGGGGTTTTATGGTATAAACTAGCTTGGAGCTCTTACACAAGAGGAGGGAGTTATGTTAGATCAATGGCTACCGGAAAAAGGCTTCGGGTTTTTGCTAATCGGGATTGTCTTCCTGATTGGCCTCGTGGTAATAACCGTCAGGGCGATAGTTAGGAGCTACCGCCGTCAACACGCTGTTGACCACGTTTTAATCAGTATGTTGGACCTGAGTAAATCCGATTTTTTCACCAAAATGAACGAACTCGGTTTTTTCTCATCCAACCGCCTTTGTTTATCTGGGAAAATGGGTACGGGGATTGCCTCGCAAAAAACGCTTGTGCAGATCCTATACCAATACCTAGCTTTCCAACCAAACCAAACTGATGAAGTAGTTTGGGCAGCACTCGAGCATTTTGAACAGCACAAACCACTCTGGCGACGTCTATTATGGCCGGATTCTTCCACTTGGGAGTGGGGTGAGACCAGGAGTTTTATCACCAAAATTCACTCCCTTTTCAACCCAGATGAGGAGGACGAGATCGCTACACGATACGATCTCCTAAGGGCCCTAGACCAGATACTATTGAGAGATAGGCTGGAGTGGGTAAAACAAAAAACAAACCGGCAAAATGAAACGAAACAACGACGGCAAGACAAATATTGGCTTTTAGCCAAAAAAGTTTTGCACCGGCCGGAACCACCAGTATTGGTGGTTCTACCTGAGACAAAACAGATTCCCGCCTCTGCTGATACCCTCCCCTAAGCAATAACACTCACCCAGTGAACCGGGTGGGTGCTTACACCGCCCCAGTGGCAGTTGACCGTTTCAACTGTCGCTGGGGATTTTTATTTAAATATTTTTCCACTCGGACTCTTGGCGGCACAAAAGAAGAGACTTTTTTTGCGGCTCTTGCATAATCATCTCAACGGCTTTTTCTAAACGCATTCTTTGTGATCCTTTTAAATAAATTAAGTCGCCAGGTTTAATATTTTTTTTCAAATACTCACCAGCCTCGGCCGCCGTACTAAAGTGATGAACCTTCTTTAAAGAGAACTTGGCCTCTTTGGCTCCTTCAGCTAAAAACTTGGCCCTAATACCCACCGTAATAATTGTTTCTGCCACCGCCGCAGCCTCTATCCCCGCTTGTTTATGAGCAAGGATAGTGTAATCGCCCAACTCTAACATATCGCCAATTACAGCGATCTTGCGGCCTTTTATCTCTAACTCACCTACGGTTTTGAGACCGGCGGCTAACGCCGCCGGGGAGGCATTGTAAGTATCATCTAAAATTAATGTCTCTTTGATCCCCGCCAACAAGCGCATCCGGCCAGCCGGTGGCGCAAATCTTGGTAAAGCCTCTGCTACCTGTACTAAATTAATCCCAAATTTTAAACCCACGGCAGCCGCAGCTAAAGCCGGATAAATTTGGTGCTCGCCCAAAACCCCTTCTAATCGCACTGGTAAACTGGTGCCCTCAAAAGATAGTTTAAAGGTTAAGCCAGTAGGCTTTTTACTCTCGCCCTCACCCTCATACATTAAATGGATAAACTCGGCTTTTACATCGGCCTCTGGTTTTAAACCATAAGTAATAACGTGGGCTTTTAAATTAGGGCGAGCTGCTATTTGCTTGTCATCATCAATATTTAAAACGACTAAACCATTTTCCGGTGTGGCTTTAGCTAGGGTTAATTTTTCTGCCACTACGGCCTCCACCGAGGGGAAAAACTCTACATGCACCGGCAAGTCCGGTAATTGGGTTATCACCGCCGCATTAAAATTAAGTTGCTCGGTCACAAATTTAATATCACCTGGTCTGTCAGCCCCCACCTCTAAAACTAACCAAGCCGGATAAGGTTGGCGCCAAACAATTAACCAAAGACCTTTTATAAAAACCACAAACCAACCAAAAGCGCTGCTCCAAGGACTTGGGGTCCCAATAATAGTTAGTGGGATGCCAAACTCACTGTTGTAGCTTTTAGCGCTCGCGCGCACCTCGTGCGCGCTCGCTAACACCGTGGCTACAGCGTCTTTAGTACTAGTTTTACCCACACTGCCAGTTACACCTACAATCTTAGGCTGATATTTTTTGATAATTAATTTTGCTAAGACCCACAAAATTTTGGTAACACTTTTTTTGAAAAAATTTTTAATCATAAGCTTTAGCGATCGGGCGGTAAATTGTAATAACTAATTAAAAACTTGGCCACATCCATAAACGGCAAGGTTAAAGTCTCCGAGGCATACTGCACTCCTTGCGGATGAACAATATACATAAAAACAATAAACTTAGGGTCATAAGCAGGGAAATAGCCAAAGAACGAGTGCAAGTATCTATCTGGATAATAACCGCCATCTTGGAGGTTGGCAATCTGGGCCGTACCCGTTTTAGCCGCAATCCTATAATGAGGCATTTTAACCGTTCCGCCGCGCAAAGCCTCGTCTACCACCCGCACCAGCATCCGCGTAATCTCCTCACTAGTCGCGCCACTTAAAACACGACGCCCCACAGGGAATTTGGCCACCTCTTCTGAACCATCCTCGTACTTAACCTCCTTCACCACATGTGGTGGAGGCAAGTAGCCACCATTACCAAGAGCCGACAGAGCCCTAATTGTTTCAATAGGTGTCATAGCAAAACCCTGTCCAAAAGAAGCGGTGGCATACTCAATATCGCGAGTTGAGCGGAGGTTATTAATTAATCCACCCACTTCATCTGGCAACTCAATGCCCGTCTTCTCTCCTACTCCAAAAGAGGTCAAGTAACGACGGAAGCGATCACGGCCCAACTGTTGCATCGCAAAAACAGCTCCAGTGTTAAGTGATTGATTTAACACTTGTTGCATATCTACCGTCCCGCGACCCTTACCATCGTAGTTACTAATAGTTGAGCCGTTTAAGGTAAGATGCCCAGCGTCAAAATAAGTGGTGTCAGCTTTAACCGCGCCGGCATCCAAAGCGCTAGCCATTGTTAAAGCTTTAACAATTGAGCCCATCTCAAAAACTCGCTCAACTAAAGGGTTGGTTAAAATATTGATATCACCTTGTTTGTCACCTGGGTTAAAAGTTGGCCAAGCCGCCATAGAGTAAATCTCGCCAGTTTTAGGATCCATCACAATAGCACCAGCCGACTCGGCTTTATACTCGGCTGTTACTTTAGCTAACTCACTCTCTACATAGTTTTGCACTGTTGGCTCAATAGTAGAGACAACGTCACCTCCACCCTTTTTATTATCATCGGTAAAAAAGCCTCCACCAATACCCAAAAATAGTTGGGCAAAAAATTGACTAAAAGAGGGTGTATCGGCACGAGTTAAAATATTGTTGTAAGTTTTTTCTAAACCATACAAACCCACATAATCACTACCTCTATACGCCATAAAGCCTAAGGTATGCGCGGCCAAAGTCTCGCCTGGGTAAAAACGCCACCGCTCCTTAACTACAGAGAAGCCAGGCTGGCTAAGCGTTTTAATTAAATTAGCCGTATTTTCTGGTAAACGATTAGCAATAACCTCGTATTGATCACCAGGTTTGCTGGCTTTATAAACAAAGGTGTCATGATCAACTGTTGGTAAAGCCGCCACCAAGGAGTGGAAGGCGGCCTCCGGATTAGTGATCATCTCTGGGTTAATTGTTAAGTTGTAACCAGTTTTAACGGTAGCAGCTGAAAAAAGGCTCCCATCTTTGTTGGTAAAAAAGATCGTCCCCCGATCAAAAGGTTTATCTAATGGTTTTAAATATTGACGATCAGCCTGCTCGGCCAACTCTGGACCACGCACTACTTGCAAGTAAAACAACCTCACCATAAAAAGGCTGGTGATTAAAACCAAGCCTAAAGCAATAAGTCTAATGCGCCAAAGCGGATTAAATTTCATTAAAAGTCGCGAGCGAGACTTGGACAGCGGTGTTGCGGCGGGCAAAAGTTGGCTCAACCTTGAGCTCGGCCATACCAAGATTATGCGCCAAGTCTAAGTTAATACCAGAGAGCAGAGTCATAGATTGAGTCTCTAAAACGGCAATATCTGTCTCTAAACTAGCCGCTTGCTCTAAGGCATCTTGTCGCGCTTGTAGATTGTAAACAGAGTCATGTAATAAGTAAATATAACTAGCGGCAAGTAATAAAATGAGCGCCAAAAGCCATGGTAAAGACCGCCGACTTGTAACGGCGTAGTATAAATTGCTAGCGATTATTAAGGTGCTCATAATTTAATTTAAAAATCTTTTTTAGGAACCAAACTTTTTTTAATTACTCGGAGCTCGGCACTGCGTGAGCGTGGGTTACTTAACTGCTCGGCGCGCTCGGCTTTAACAGCATGTTTAGTCAAAAGCTCGTAACCCTCATGTTTTAGACCGCGGAAAAAGTTTTTAACCAAACGTGACTCTAAACTGTGGAAGGAGATGATAGCCAAACGGCCGTCCGGAGCTAAGGCCTCCCAAGCCACCGGCAACACCGCTTTAAGTGCCCCCAACTCGTCATTAACGGCCAAACGTAGAGCTTGGAAGGTGCGCGTGGCAAAGTGTAAGCGCTTGTGAGTATACCAAGCAGGAACCGCCTTTTTAATAATCTGAACGAGTTGGTTGGTGCTCTCAATGGGATACTCGCGTCTGGCGGTTGCAATGGCTTTAGCAATAGCTTTAGCAAAGCGCTCCTCACCAAAGCCCTCAATAATAGCCGCCAAGTTACCCTCCTCCCAAGTGTTAACAATATCTTTAGCAATTAAATCGTCTGCGGTGGGATCGGCCTTCATTGTCATTAAGAGTGGCTCATCGTGGAGAAAAGAGAAGCCTCGCCCCGAGGGACCAATTTGATCAGAATGAACGCCTAAATCTAGTAAGATAGCGTCAACCTTTTGGACACCCAACTCGCTTAAAACCTGCGGTAAGGTGCGGAAGTTAGCTAGTTTAAAATCAACCCGACATTTAAGCGGCGATAAATTGACTCGCGCTTGGTTTAAAGAATTTTGGTCTTGATCAAGGCAAATGAGATGACCCTTAGAGCCAAGTGCCTCCCCTAAGGCGAGGGCGTGTCCGCCCGAGCCAACAGTGCCATCAACCACCGTCTCCCCAACCTGCGGGTTAACTAGGTCTAAAACTGATTGTAAAAGAACAGGGGTATGAGCCATTAGAAGACGCCAATCTCACCCAACTTTTCGGCTAAGCGATCGGCCTCACGCTCTACCTGACCAGTGTGATCGAGCCAACGTTGCTCGTCCCAGATCTCCACTCGGTCATTAACACCTGCTAACACTACCTTGCTCCCCAGACCAGCAAACTTTTTTAAAAAATCTGGGATCAAGACTCGGCCTAAATTATCAATCTCGGCCTCAACAGCACCGGCAAACATAAAACGATTGAAACTACGAGTATCGGCTTGACCCATAGAGAGAGTTGCTAACTTCTCTCCGATCTTTTGCCACTCGCCACTTGGGTAAAGAAAGAGGCAGCTATCTAAACCTCTAGTCAGTACCACCTTTTTACCTAGCTCTTTACGATAATTGGCTGGCACCTGAAGGCGCTTTTTATCGTCTAAAGTGTGCCGATATTCACCAATAAGCATAAAGGAGGTTGAAGGCCGCTGCCCCACTTTTTACCACTACCCCACCATTATAAACCACTATCCTCCACTCGCCCATCCAAAAGCGGTGGATAACTAACCCAAATACCCTACTGCAATACAAAAACAGCCACCTTGGCAAGTGACTGTTTTTTCTATGTTATTTATAAATTAATCGCGGGGGCGGAGCGTTGGGAAGTAAATGACCTCGCGGATATTTTGAGTGTCGGTTAAAAGCATTACCAAGCGATCAATACCAATCCCCACTCCGCCAGCTGGCGGCATACCATACTCTAAAGCCTCAATAAAATCTTCATCCAAACTTTGGGCCTCCGCATCGCCAGCCTTTTTTTGCTTCTCTTGCTCCATAAATCTCTCTCGTTGATCTAATGGATCATTAAGCTCAGAAAAAGCTTTAACCACCTCCAAACCACCCACCACTAACTGGAAGGCGTCTACCAAGCGCGAGTCATCACTCCGGCGCTTAGCTAATGGCAAGTAATCAGCTGGATAATCAACAATAAAAGTTGGTTGGATAATTTTAGGTCGGCAAACTTTTTTATAAATTGAGTCTAAAATCTTCTCTCGGCTATCGGCTGGAGAGACCGACACAGCCAACTGACGAGCCTTAAGCTCTAACTCCTCGCGACTTAAGCCAATAGGATTATTAATTAAAGCTAGTCGCTCTAAAAGCTCGGTATAAGTTATAACTTTAAACTTTTTACTAAAATCAATTAACTCACCGTTAAAAGCCACTTTACTAGAGCCGGTTACTGCCTTAACTGTTTTTTTAAGCATCTTCTCTACCCGCGCTCGCTCAAGCTCTGAGGTGGAGTAGGCCGAGTAAAACTCCAACATTGTAAACTCGGGATTATGGGTAACATCGATCCCCTCGTTTCTAAAATTACGGGCCAACTCATAAACCTTAGGCAAGCCGCCTACCAACATCCGCTTTAAATAAAGCTCGGGCGAAATGCGTAAATAAAGATCAATATCTAAAGCATTATGGTGAGTGGTAAAAGGCTCCGCTGTCGCTCCGCCATAAAGGGGCTGCAACATTGGCGTCTCTACCTCCATAAAGCCATCTTTATCTAAAAAGTTGCGGATCTCGCGGATAATTTGACTCCGCATTTGGAAGCGTTTTTTAACCTCCAAATTCATTAAGCTGTCTAAATAACGCCGGCGGAAGCGCTCATCAGGATCTTTAAGTCCATCCCACTTATCGGGCAAGGGGCGCAAACTCTTGGCGAGCATACGCCAGCTTTTAACCAAAATGGTCTGCTCCTCACGCTTGGTTAAAAACAACTCGCCAGTCACAGCCACAATATCACCCACATCAACCGTACTAGCAAAAAGCTCGCGCTCACTCTCAGGTAACTCATCTTTGCGGATGAGAGCTTGGAACTTGCCCGTCCCATCATCAAGATCAAAAAAGATAATTGCTCCTTGCCCACGCAGGCCCATCACCCGTCCGGCTAAAGTAATATTTTTCCCCTTTTTAGCCAGAGCTTTAAAATCCTCACTCGCCTCGCTTAAAGTATTGGTGGCGCCACTCTCTACCGGATAGGCTAAAATGCCAGCCTCTTTAAGGGCGGCTAGTTTTTTTAAGCGCTCGGCGCGCAACTCCTCAAGCGAGGCCATAAATTTTATTTAACGTCGATTATTTTGTAAATTAACTCACCACGCGGAGTACTGACCTCAATTTTATCACCCTTCTTCTTCCCCAGCATAGCGGAGCCAAGTGGCGACTGATGCGAGATTTTACCCTGAGCGGTGTTAGCCTCCTCTGAGCCAACTAAGGTGTAAGTCTCTTTAGAACCACCACTCTTTTCTACCGTTACCTCCGAGCCAATACCAATATTTTTACCATGTTGGCTCTCAATGATTACCGCTCGTTTTAAAATTGATTCTACCGTGTTAATACGATCCTCAATCTCGGCCTGACGATCGCGGGCCTCATGGTACTCGGCATTTTCAGACAGATCACCTAAAGCTTTAGCCGACTCTAACTGCTCGGCCACCTCCTTGCGAGTTGGGCCCTTTAACTCCTTCAATTCTGCGACTAATTCGTCATATTTGGACTTAGATAAATATTCTTCATTTCCCATAGTCCGGCCATTATAACCTAATATCACTTATCGGCCAAATAGTCGGGCTCGTAGAGCGCTAACCAGTCTAAAACTCCACGCATAGCCGCGGTGGCACCCACCAAGTTAGAGCGCGAGCCCTTCTCCATTACTATCGCAAAGGCGTAATGAGGATTACGATATGGCCAAAAGCCCACCGTCCACGAGTTAACATCCTCTTTAGTCACACCCAACTCGGCTGTACCAGTTTTAGCGGCCACCTCCACCGTACTTACATTTAAAGCCTTACCCGTACCAATAGTTGCCGACAAGCGCATCCCCTCTCGCACAATATTTAAATGATCTTCTTTTAAGCCTAAATCTTTACTCTCTGGCTTACTAGTTGAGTCTACCTTAAGTAAAGTTGGCTCAATTAATTTACCAGTGGCAATTGCTCCCACCGCTTTAACCACCTGCAAAGGCGTAACCAAAAAGCCATATTGCCCAATAGAGGTGTGATAGGTATCGCCCACTCGCCACGGCTCTCCGGGGAAGTGTTCCTCCTTCCACTCCGGTGTTGGGATCACACCCTCGGCCTCGTGAGCCAAGTTAATACCAGTTTTTTGACCAAAGCCAAATAAGCGTAAATATTTATCAATACGATTAATACCTAATCCCTCTTGAGTACCAAACCCACCACCCAACTCATAAAAATAAACGTCCGATGACATAGCAATAGCGTGACGCATATCTAGTGCCCCAAGCGCCTTCCAATCTCTAAAAATTGAGGGCTTACTTGGGTCATAAGGGTTAGGCAAGGTTAACTGGCCGGTACTAACAATAATTTTATTAGGATCCATAGTCCCCTCCTCCAACGCTCCAATAGCTAAAAATGGTTTTACAATTGAGCCCGGAGTATACAAGCCAGAGATAGCTCGATTTAAAAATGGACTTGATTTATCGGTTAGATAGTAACTAATTTTCCCACTGTCGGTGCCGTTAACCATAATATTTGGATCATACTCCGGATAACTGGTTAGGGTTAAAATCTCGCCCGTACGCACATCCATTATAATAGCCGCGCCACCTTTAAAGCCTCGTTCTTCAGCTAATTTTTTTATTTGTGAGTAAACCTCGGTTTGGAGTTTAGCATCAATTGAGGTCACAATACTCTCACCACTCTTAGGCGCCGAGAGTAAGTGATCAGATTTAACCTCACCATTAACCGCCACTTCCTCAATTCTTAAACCCTTCTCACCGCCTAAAAACTGATTATAAAGTCGCTCTAAACCATCGCGACCAATTAACTCTTTGGGGTCATATTTTTGTTCACTAACTTCTTGATCCTTAGGGAAGCCAACGTAACCCAAAATATGAGCCAACCCAGGCGCAGAGTTGTAGATACGGTCAGGATTATTCCAAGCCAGCTCCTCACCGTTGCGATCATAAATAACTCCCCGCTCGGGGAAGATAGTGGTATGACGCAGGCTGTTAGACTCGGCCCGTGCCGCAAAATCATTACCCCTAATAATTTGGAGGGCAAAGGCTCGACCCAAAAAACCAAAACTAACTAAAAGAAAAACAACTCCAATTAAATAAAAAGTCTGCTTTTTAATTGGCCGCTCTAAACGGCCCTCAAATTGTTGGGTATTAAACTCTGGCAAATTACGAGCATCTAAAAAAATCTCGTCTGGCTCTAAAGGCTGACGATTTAAATTGCGTTTTTTCCAAAACCGTTTTAATACCATAAACGATAACGAATAGGAGTAATTAAAAGTAAGGCGATTAAAGCTGTTAGAGTAACTGGGAAGGGTAAGTTAAACCACGACGGCCCAGGCAAGCCATACAAGAGATCAAACCATAAGGCAAGTAACACCCCCTCATAATAATGCGGGAAGACAATAAAGTATAACAAACCTAAAATAAGTGTGGCCCAACCCGGCAAAAAGAAGATAGCTAAAAAAAGTGAGAGATCAGCTAAAAGACGTTTAATTAACATAAATTTCTAACCAAGCAAGAGTAAATAAATTAATTGGACTCTTTAAATAAATAGTTTGGAAGGGTTCTTCAGGATTATTATCAACACTCCCCACCACCGCCAACAAACGGCCTCCATACATAGGCACAGTGGCCAAGTCACCAGCCGCTACCGTAATACCCCTAGGTAAGAAGGCGGCAAAATTACCCCCACCACGGCCCATTAAATCGGCTGGCACTTTAGACGGGCCAATTACCGCCGCCGTTTTCTCACCGGCAGAAGAAAACATTTTAACTTTAGAGACTTTAGTATCTACACTAACCAATTGGCCCAATAAAACATCGCCATTACCCACCAATAAACCTGGGCCAATTGGTTTACCGCTATTACTGCGACCAAGGTCAAGTAATAAGGTGTCAAAGGTCGAGCGATTAGGACTAGCAATAACCCGCGCCACCAAATTTTTAGTGGCGAGCTCACGCTCGCCTAAGGTGGCGCGTAAATGCCGGTAATCATCGGCCGCTTGCTGATTGGCTAAAATTGTTAATTTTAAAGACTCATTCTCGGCTTTAAGAGTTTGGTTAGTAGCGACCAAACTTTTTTGTTGTTTTAAATAATCGGCCCAACTTAAAGCGCTCCCCTCCCAAGCCTTATTAAAAGCTAGTAGCGGGTAAGATAAAGTTAAAATTGGCGACTGTAAACCAGCTCGCAACCATGGCGCTAAAAGCAACACTACCACAAACAAACAGACCAATAACCAAACCCAGCGCGGCGAGTCTTGCCAACCTGGGTGTCGCTCTGACAAAGATTTATCGAGGCGGTAACTCATCTTCATTATCAATTAAAATATCTTTATACTCCTCAACATTTTCTAAAATCACACCCGTCCCACGGACCACCGCCGTAATTGGATCATCAATTAAATGCACTGGTAACTCTAACTCCCGCGAGAGAAGCGCTGGTAAGCCCAAAATTTGTGACCCACCACCAACCAAAATAATCCCGCGATTCATAATATCAGAGAGCACTTCTGGGGGCGTCGTTTCTAAAACCTCTTTAATAGATTCAACTAAAGTCATAACTGAAGGCATAACCGCCTCTCTAATATCGGCGTCGGTAATAACCACCTCTCGTGGCAAACCAGTAATTAAATCGCGACCACGGATAGTGGCCTCCAAGGGCTCACCCTCTTTATAAACTGAGCCGATGGCAATCTTAACCTCCTCAGCCGTCTTCTCGCCTAATAAAATTTTAAACTCGTCTCGAACGTAAGTAATAATGTCTTGATTTAACTTCTCACCAGCAATTTGTAAATTTTTGGCTTTAACAATGCCACCCAATGAGATAACGGCAATATCGGTAGTGCCGCCACCAATATCTATAACCATACTCCCCACCGGATCATACACTGGCAAGCGGATACCAAGAGCAGCCGCCATTGGCTCCTCAATAATATGGACCTCGCGCGCACCAGCATTTTTAACAGCGTCGCGCACCGCGCGCCGCTCAACGTTAGTAATTGACGATGGCACTCCCACTACGACTCGCGGTCGAAAATATTTTTTACTCGACTGGCCAATAGCCTTACGCATAAAATAAGCCAACATCTCCTCGGCTACCTCAAAGTTAGAAATAACGCCAGCCGAGAGTGGTCGCACAGCCTCAATGTGAGCCGGTGTCCGGCCAATCATAGAACTAGCATCAGTGCCCACCGCTACCACGCGACCAGTTTTTTGGTTAACGGCCACAATTGAAGGCTCAATCATTAAAATACCTTGGCCCTTAATGTAAATTAGAGTGGTAGAGGTACCCAAATCTACCCCAACGTCGCTACTAAAAGCGTTCCACCAGTTTTTTAAACCCTTAAACCAAGTTGTAATTTTAGACCAATTCATAGAGCTGTTCCCGAGTTACAGTTTTAGTCTCATCTTTAAGAAGATCTACCACCTCTACTTGGCCAGCCTCGCGATTGCGCTTGCTAACAATAATCCGCAACGGCAAGCCCAATAAGTCGGCGTCGGCCAACTTCTCACCGGTAGATAATTGTCGATCGTCAAATAAAACTTCTACTCCTCGTTTAACTAGCTCGTTATAAATTTCTTCAGCCTCGGTGCGAGTTGGCTCATCATCGTCAGACAAACGCACCAAATGAACAGCAAACGGCGCGATCTCCTTAGGCCATCTTAAACCAGTATCTTTAGCTAAAGCCTCCACCACAGTACCCATTAAGCGCTCTGGACCAATACCATAAGAGCCCATCACTACATCGTGTTTTTTACCCGCCTCATCCAAATAATAAAGCTCTAATGGGGTTGAAAAACGCGTCCCTAGTTTAAAAATATTGCCCACCTCAATAGACTTACCCTCGGTTAAATCGGCGCGAGTAAGACCAATCTCGTTTAAAACTTCGTCATTATAAACCTCTTTGTTAACGGCCAATTTTTTAGCCTCGTTGTAGTAAATAATGTCCTCCCCAGCTGGGCACAAAGTTTGGAACTCGTGACTAAACTGGCTAAACACACCACCTGAAGCAAAAGTGGTATAAGTTAAATCGCCCAAGCCCACCCGCTTAAAAATCCGCAAATAAGCCTCCTTGGCCTCCTCATAAAATTTATCTAACTCGGCTGAAGAGGTGTGGAAGGAGTAAAGATCCTTCATTAAAAACTCTCGACCGCGTAAGATCCCACTCTTGGCCCGAGTCTCGTTCCTAAATTTGCGGCCAATTTGATAAAGCTTAACCGGCAAGTCTCGGTAAGATTGAATATGATCTTTAGCTAAACGAGTAATTGGCTCCTCGTTGGTAAAGTTGAGACCAAGCTCGGTGTCATTTTTTAATTTAGTTTTAAACCAAACATCTACCACCTCATCACTCCAGCGCTCGGTTTTTTGCCATAAATCGGCATCCTGTAAGTGCGAGAGGGAGATCTCTTGTCCACCCAAAGCATTCATCTCCTCGCGGATGATCTTGTTAATCTTCTCCACGACGCGCAAACCCAGTGGTAAATAAGAATAGACGCCGGCTAGCTCTTTATAAATAAAGCCAGCGCGAGTAAGGAGGCGGGCATTTTTAGCCACCTCGTCTTTAGGATCCTCACGTCTAGTCTTGGTAAATAAAGCCGTTTGCCGCATGTCCCTCTAGTTTAAGCTATAAGCCACTCTTGGTCAAAGTATTATTGACATTATAAAATTAATGTTCTAGTTTTAAAAAAGAGGAGGATGGTCAAATGAAGACAATTGCCGTGACGGTATATTCATACCGATTAGAAATTAAGGTGCGTTGGCACGATGAGGAAAAACCAATTCTACCAAAAGGAGCAATTGAAATTTTTCACATATCTAAATCAGTAAAACCTGAGGATGATGTTTGTGAAGTTATAAGAGAAATTGATCAAGAGATTAAAGATGACCTCGCCAGCAGAGGTTTAAACTTGTAAATCTCCTCAAGATTTTATTTAGACCAATGTTTACACATTGGTTTTTTATTTAAAATAAACGGGATAGGTCGCCGTAGGTGACAACCAACATTAAAATAATAATTAAGCTTAGGCCAATTAGGTTGTAATAAGCGGTAAATTTGGCTGGGAGAGAGCGGCGAGAGATGCCCTCAATAATTAAAATTAACAAACGGCCACCATCTAAAGCTGGCAATGGGATTAAATTAAAAATAGCTAGATTAACCGAGATAAAAGCAATAAACGAGAGCAAATAACTAAAACCAAAATCACTTGCCTCACCTACCAAACCAGCCAAACCCACCGGCCCAACCAAAGAGTTGAGTAAGTTTTTTTGACCAGTAATAGCTTGATGGAAGATTTGACCCAAACCAAGCACAGTAGCTTTGGTAACGCGAGTGGTAAACAAAAAACCTTGAGAGATCGCCAAAAGTGGCGACATTTTAACTGTGCCCAAAACTTCTAAACTAACGCCTAAGCCCGGTTCACCAGACTCCAACAAACCCAAAGTGGGTTTAATGTTAATTGTTTTAGTGGCTGACTCCCCTTTAGGTACATAAGTTAAGGTCACCTCACCAGTGTTGGTTTGTTTAATTAAATTAATAGCTTGCTCGGTAGTAGGGGCACTAAGATTACTGTTTTGATTAGCTAGATTTAAAATAACATCGCCCGGTTTTAAGCCGGCCGTCTCGGCCGGCGAGCCGGCCTTAACTGCTGTTACTGTTAGCGCCGCGTGTTCCACCGCGGCGCCCGGCGGCGCTGTATCTACACTAGCCGGCAAGCCCAACATTAAAGCGCCGCTCAACAAGACCCAAGCTAGTAACCAATTGGCAGCCACACCAGCCAACATAACGGCCCCTTGTTTTAAACGCGATTTAGCTATCAAACTGCGCGGATTAGTCTTAACCTCAAGCTCATCGGAGGATTGATCCTCACCCAACATTTTAACAAAGCCACCAAAAGGGATGGCGTTAAGAGAATAGGTTGTTTCACCTTTTTTAATCTTAAATAAGCGCGGCGGGAAGCCAAGGCCAAACTCCTCCACCAACACATCGCACCACTTAGCTACAGAAAAGTGGCCCAACTCATGGACCAAAATTAAAAGCGCTAAAACTAATAAAAATAAAATGATTGTCATTTAAATTAAGAGCGGAGTTCAACCTCCTTCTTCTCGGCTAAAGCGGCAAACTTATCATTGCAATCGTCTACCAATTTTTGCAATTCCTCCCGGCCGCGGAACTTCTCATCATCAGATAAATTATTTAAATCACCCAGCACCTTCTCGCGTTCTTTACGTAAAGACACTCTGGCATCCTCCAACTTTTCTTTAACTAATTTAATAAATTGCTCGCGTCGCTCGCCAGTTAACTCGGGGAAGATAACGCGCAAGCCCTCGCCATCGGCAACCACCGAGAGGCCGAGGTTAGCGGCTAAAATACCACTCTCTAACGCTTTAGTTTGACCCTTATCCCAAGGTAACACCCGCAAAGTGCGAGCATCCTCCAAGTTAATGTTGGCCACGTGTTTAACTGGCACTTTAGAGCCATAAGACTCTACTTGGACGGAGTCCAAGATGGCCGGCGTAGCACGGCCGGTTCTAATGTTGCTATACTCGCGAGCGAGCCACTCATTAATCTCTTGAGCTCGTTGTTTAAAAGTTGTAAAATCGTAAGCCATAAATAGTGGTTTGATTATATCACAGCCTTGGCCCTCGGCTATAAGCCTACAGGCGAGGCCAAATTAAAGTTAAATATTCCAACAAGTTTTTGGGTGAGCGAGCCGGCAATTTATGAGTTAATAAACGACGGATTAAGCCCAAATCCTCACCCAAAGCTAAAGTCTCGGCGCTAGAGTTGGCCGTTAGACGACTAGCCAACTCTTGCTCAGCCTTAGCTAAAGCCGGCCAAGCCAAACTCTCAATTGACTCATCCCCCGCCTCAGTACGAGCAATCTCTTTAGTTAATAAAGCCAAGCGCTCGGCCGGAGAACCGTCCAATAATTTACTCCCAAGTAACGCCTCATCACCACCAACCAACCACACTCGCGATAAAATTGTGGTGGGTAAAATTAACGGTCGCGGACAAACCAAAATTAAAATTAAACCCTGCGGTGGCTCCTCTAAAATTTTAAGCAAGGCCTGCTCGGCCTCGGGTAAAATCTTTTCAAACCCAACCAAAATAAAACGTTCACTCTCGCCAGCGGGTGATGTTAAATGTTCTTTTAAAACCCGACTATCATTAATGCCAAATTGAGTTGCTTGCCACTCATAAATCTCGGCCGAGTTAATAGCCAAGCCTTGTTGTAAAAAAGTTTTAACCCTCGGCAAAAGGGCGCTCGGCTCCCCCGCCACAACAAAAGCGTGATGTTTAGCCTTATGATCTGGACCAAAAAGCTGCGCCCAATTACTCATTTAAAATTATTGTTTAGTAATAATACTCTTTTTATAAGTGTCTAAGTGCTCTAGCGCCACACCCGTACCCTTAACCACACAATACAGAGCCTCGTTAGCTAACACCGCTTTTACTCCTGTCCGACGGAAAACCAGTTCAGATAAATTGCGCAACTGCGATGAGCCACCGGTCATAGTAATACCGCGGTCAATAATATCGGCCGCCAACTCTGGTGGTGTCTCTTGGAAAACGGCTTTAATGGCTTTAATAATCTCGCGTAACTCATTATCAATAGCCCGCACAATCTCATTGGTTTTAATCTCGGCCGAGCGTGGTAAACCAGTTAAAAAGTCACGCCCTTTAATAATGTATGAGAGCTCATCCTCAATTGGCACGGCCGAGCCAATGGCAATTTTTACCTCCTCGGCCATTTTATCACCAATGGCTAAGTTAAAAGTTTTTTTAATGTAATCGGCAATCGCTTGATCAATTTTATTACCAGCAAATTTAACCGAGGTAGAAGAAACAATGCCACCTAAAGAAATAACGGCCACGTCGGTGGTACCACCACCAATATCTACCACCATATGACCTCGTGGCTCATAAATAGGGATACCAGCGCCAATGGCCGCTAAAATTGGCTCTTTAACAACATAAGCATTTTTAGCGCCAGCCTTCATGGCGGCCTCAATAACCGCGCGACGCTCGGTAGAGGTAACGCCAGCTGGCACCGAGACCATCACATCGGGTTTAATAAAATTCCATTTACCAAGTGCTTTATGAATATAGTAACGGAGCATGGCCTCGGTAACTCGATAATCAGCAATAACACCATCCTTCATTGGTCGGTAAGCAATAATATTGTCGGGCGTTTTACCCACCATCTCTTTAGCCTCGCTCCCCACCGCCACAACTCGGTTATCTAACTCAGACACGGCCACCACCGAGGGCTCATTGAGCACAATCCCCCGCCCAGGCAAAAAAACCAAGGTATTGGCCGTGCCTAGGTCGATCCCCAGCCGTCGATTAAGGATATTATTAAAAAACGCCATAATGGTAGGACCATTATGGCGAATTACTCTCCCGCTGGCAAATTATGGTATTAAGAGATCTTTTTTGAGGACGCCGGTTTTGAGGGTCTGTGGTTCAGAGCGATAAACTTGTTTATAACTAGCGTCTGGCAGTTTCTCCTCAACGGTAAAGTAATACTCCCCCGGTCGGACCAAGAGATAAAATCGGCCCAGCTCGTCGGTAACAATCTTTTTTACTTCTTGATCTAAACCAGACAAGAAAACATGGATAATAGAGAAGGAGAGTGGCTCGCCGTTGGCTCGCCTAAGCGACAAGACCGGATAGCGATATTTCCACCAACGCTGCGCGCTAAAAATTAATAGGTAGAAGGCCAAGATAATAAAATCAAGTGTTGTTGGAATGGTAAAGGCGTGATAAAAGGCCACCGCCGCACCAGCCAAATAAACAGTATTAGCCACCACTGCTCGCCGTTGTTTACGCCGCTCATAAACTTTAAAAAATTGACCCTTACTTTTAATAAACTCATTCCAATCAAAACCCTCGGGATCAAGGGGAATATTTTTAGTGATAACCTCGCCTTCAGCGCCGGTACTAAACGACTCACCAAAATATAAATTGCCATAAAGCTCATCACCGGTTTTACCGGCCAAAATTTGCGAGGGAAAGCGGTAATGAGTTTTGCCCGCGGTCATAGTATAAGTACCCGCTGGGAGGAAAAAGCCATAACGTCCATCAATATCAGTAATAGCACTGGTCACCTCTTTACCAGCCACAGACACACTAACTAAAGCTGGGTCAATTGGCCTTTTAGTTACGGCATCATAAACCGTACCCCAAGCACCACGTTTTTTACGCAGACCAAGGGTTCCCATTAAAGCAGCGATACCCCGGAGGAAAATTAAATATAAATCAGCTAATGATTGAGCTTGAGTGGTTAAGACTAAAAGTTGACTCGCACCTAAAGCCAAGCCAGCGCCCACAATAATTTGCCTGCTAACTTGACCAACCACTAGTGGTGGCACTTGCCCCACACCAGAAACAACCAAGGAGCCAGTAGTGCGACTAATCCGCTGATTTTTATAATTAATAATATGGAGAGTAAAGTTATAAACTCCACCTGCCCCTAATGGCGCCAAGGTAGCGGTGTAGCCAGTATGCTCGTTATTTAAACGCAAAAGAAAAGTGAATGAGCGAGTTGGATCATTTGGCGCAAATAAAGTTAAACCAATTGTTTTTAAAACTGGTGGAGTTAGCCCAATTGGCAAAAAGATAGTTAAGGGTCGTGAGCCATCAACCGAGGCTTGACCACCAGCCCCAATAACCTGACTAGGATAGCCAGCTTGCAAAATAGTTAAACCAACTGGTGGCAAGGTCGTATCAATAACTTCAGGATAAGAACTAAAAACATCTCCCGGCACATTAGTAGTAGTGGTTGGTGGTTCATTACCTGGAGGAACAACCTCACCCGGTGGAGTAACACCATTAGCCGTAATAACCGCTTGAGCAATAGCGCCAGAAGAGTATTGTCCAGAGCCGTTACGGACAA
>CAYVQX010000001.1:43790-45065 GCA_964453715.1 uncultured Candidatus Saccharibacteria bacterium
ATAACCGCTTGAGCAATAGCGCCAGAAGAGTATTGTCCAGAGCCGTTACGGACAAAAGCCGCATAAACATAAGTTACCCCTGTAGTCACATTGGTATCAATAAAACTTTGCCCTGTTCCCTCATAAATAAGTGAGCCATCACTAGGATCGCTAGGGACGCTACCACTTAAACGAACAATCCTTACCGCGGCTAGATCTGGGTAATTTGGATTAGTCCAAGTTAAATTTATATTTACGGCGCTATTATTAGGTGTGGCTGTAAAATTAAGAACATTGGGCACAGTACTAACTACTGGATTAGCTTTATTGCCAAAATCAACACTATAAGCGTTGTCGGCATTGTTTATATCTACGTTGTAACCATACGTCCCATTAGGACAAAGGGTCCTATCTTCTGCTCGCCAAGATGAACCACCACTAACAGTGGGGTCAGTTTGCGACCAATTATTTTGATCATTTGGTAATTGCTCACAGACCAAATAACTTCCATCAAGCAAATTACTAAATTGAAATAACCCAGTTACGGCCAAAGTTGAAACGGTGGTAATTAAATGTCCACCTTGATATAGATTAACGCCCCAAGCGCCTAAGCCAGGCTCGTTGTCTCTTGTACCATTAACGTTTAAATCGTCATAAATCCAGCCGGCAATAGAGCCAAAAGTTGGTGTCCCACCGCCGCCACCAGAATTACCTTGAGGATCAACTGTTAAGTTAACATTAACGCTATCATTAGCAGTTAAAGCCAGCGCTGGTCCAAAATTTATGCCAAAAAATAACAGGCCAATAATGACAATTAAGGTTGTCTTATAAATTGAACGGGTAATTGTCATAAAAAATTATAAAGATGTGGCCGTCACTGTTACCGAGGCGCTATAACTACCACTAGGTTGAGTTTTAGAACTACCAACCGCCGCCCTAAACCTAACATTAGTTACCGTACCACTGGGAGTATTAGCGCTAGTCGCCTGAGCAATAGTTTTAGCTGAAGTGGAGAGTCCGTCCCAACAAGCTCCAGCCGTATTACCACTACCAGTAGCACAAGTACTGCCGTTATCTAAAAAGCGACTAACGACGTCACTCCCCTCGGGAGTAAAAGCAAAAACTGATTCATTAGAGTTAACATTTAAAGTAAAGTCTGGATTACTACCCGCCGGCACATAATCGGCAAAACTAGCGCTAGCCGAGGCCAGCGCCGGCGAGCTAGCTGCCGCAATAGTCAAACTATAACCAGCACTATTATTAGTAGTTACTGTCCAACTAGCAGTACCTTCAGCG
>CAYVQX010000001.1:45165-49698 GCA_964453715.1 uncultured Candidatus Saccharibacteria bacterium
ACCTCTCTAATCCGAGTGCTATCTGGCAAAATAAAGTTGGGCGCTACAACAATTGCCCGCCACCTCCCCCAACCCAAAATAGGACTAAGCTCAATCCCCCCATATGGATTTAAATAATTATTACCATCATTTTTAAAAGAAAATTGAAAATGCAGTTGTTTGCTCCACCAAGAGCCCAACTGACTAAAGCTAATTAATTGGCCAGAGGCTTTAACTGGACCAATAATTCTAACAAACCATAACGATGACAAACGAGCGGTTACCTTAGCATCACCATTAGTGACCGGCGAGACAGCAACAGTTAAAGCACTGTATAAAGCGCCCGGTGGAGCATTAGCGGGTAAACTAATAGCAATAGGGATATCCTTGCTCTCACCAGCAAGCAAACTTAAATGACTAATAGGTAGGGTTAAATAATGACTTAAAGAGTAAGGGCTATTGCCAGTTGATAATAGTTGGACTCCAGTGTTAGGACTGGATCCCCCACTTAAATCTTGGAGGCTTAAATTAAAATCGGCTGAGTGACCAAGATTATTAACAATGGTTAGATTTTTTATAATTGATTGGCCCGGATTTAAACTTAATTCTTGTTTAGCTGGGGTCACGCTAAAACTGCCGCTCGCGGCAAATACAGGTAAAGCTATGGTTACAGTGAGTAAAAACCAAACCCACTTAAACCTGATAAAAATACTCATTATTATTGCTTAATCGGTGCTAGTAAAAACAAGTAATTACTACTGTCGCCAGTGGTAAAGGTGGGAGTAATAACGCCAGATTGTTTGGTCTCATCTAGTTGAACATTAACTGGATCGGAGAACATATTAGCAATTTGAGCCTTTTTGGCGGCATCAGATTGAGCCGAGCCAGTAGACGGAACCACCACCATCCCTTGAGCTGTTGGGGTTGGGACACCTTGAGCATTATAGGCCTTAAGTAAAGTTTTAACATCCTGTTTTATTTCTTTAACATCAGATTTAACTTCTTGATCAACTTGAACGTTTGAAGAAGCATTAAAGCTGTTTATAAATTGACGCCAAGAGCTAACCACCATTTGCCACCAATTAGTGGCCGAGGTTTTAAGCCAATTAGCCGAGGAAACTAAGGTCTGACTTGAGTCGGTCAATAATTTATTTAAACCCTCATTAACTTGAGAGACGGTGGCTACCGACTCTTGCCAACCACTAGTGGCCGAGGTTTTAACCGGTCGGAAAAAACTATCCACCGCCAACTCAATTTGATCCGACAAAAAGCCAACCCCCGACAATAAGTTATCGTATAAATCACCAAATGACTGATTAATAGAATAAAAGATTTTAATAATTGACACTTGGACCGAGGTATAAACTTGAGCAATACCATCAGCTAAAGAAGTAAGGCTTTTAATAAAAGTGCTAGCCACATTATCACCAGTAACCAAAGCGGTAGCAGCCAAAGTATTGGCTCGGTTTGGCCAAGACCAAATTTGGCCAAGACTAGAAATAATTAAACTATTAAATTTAATTGGCACAATTGCTGTTTTAGTTAAAACTTGATCCTCTAAAGCCAGACCCACAGCGCCTAAATAATCATAGCCCGGCGCTAATTGTGAAAGATTATCTTTAACAGGCAGATAAGAGGCCAACTTTGATGGCACGTCATATTGCCAACCAGTTGTAATTAGTAGAGCCAAAAAGACGCCAGTTAAAGGGAGGAGGATTTTAGAACTAACAACTAACGGCAAAAATTTAGAGTGCTCAGTTAGACGCAAAGCCTCACCAGCCACTTGTTGAATAGTGCCAGTTTTAGACTTAGCCTTCTCAATTGCTTGGCCGAAGAGAGACTCGTCCCAAACATCAGAAGAACCGCGCCCGGTTGTAGATTGCCCAGTCAGCGCCATTTAATAAAAAGTATACAATAAATCAACTACTCCTCCTAGGTGGATAACCGCTTAAAGCGGGTTATACTGACAACAAATATGCGAATTTTAACCGTTATACCAATTACTAAGGGATTTTTTGGCGAAACTTTAACTTATTTTTGTAAAGAAGAGGTTTTAGCCGGTGCTTTAGTCCAAGTAACAATACGCCAAAAACCAGTTGAGGCCCTAGTAATAAAAAGCCAAGATGTAAATGAGGTTAAATCTGCTTTGCGACAATCAGACTTTGCGATTAAAAAAATTACTAAAGTAATTGCTCCTCAAGCCTTTACGGCCGATTTTTTAAACGCTACCACTTTAGCTGCCGATTATTTTGCCTCGCCACTCGGCTCTTTAATTAAAAGTTTTGTCCCGCAAATTGTTTTAGACTCTGGCCTTAACTTTGACTCAACGTCAGAGGTTAAACCAGCAGAGAAAAAAGATGACAAATTAAAAACTGAATACTTTGTACTCCAAGCTCCAGACGATGAGCGAATTGGCTTTTATAAAAGTTTAATCCGTGAGGCCTTTGCCAAAAAAACCTCGGTTTTTTGTTTACTCCCTACCGCCGCCGATATTGAAAAAACTTTACCCGAGCTTAGTAAAGGTATTGAGTCTTACACCATTGTCTTACACAGTCAGTTAAGTAAGAAAGAAATTTTAGATCGCTGGCGAGAAGCATTGAGCCGTAAACACTCGGTATTAGTAGTAGCCACACCAGTCTTTTTAACCCTGCCTCGATCTGATTTTAAAACTATTATTTTAGACCGCGAGAATAGTGGCGCTTATAAAGATACGGTTAGACCCTTTGCCGATGCGCGAGTTTTGGCGCCCTTACTAGCCAAAATGAGCGGCGCTAAATTGGTTTTAGGTGATTTAGCCTTACGAGCAGAAACAATTTTTAAACTAGAGAAAGGAGATTTAACCCCAATTGCGCCGGTTAAGTATCGCTCGTTTTTAGATATTAAACAGGAGATTATTGATTTAAGCGCCGATAGGCGCGAGGGTGGCGAGTGGCCGGTAATCTCCGCCGCCTTGTTAGAACTTATTGCCGAGCAAATTGCCGCCAATAAAAGAACTTTTATTTTAGTTGGGCGGCGTGGTCTCTCGCCGGCCACCGTCTGCCAAGATTGCGGACTATTAAAAACTTGTCCTGTTTGTGAGGCGCCGCTTGTTTTACACCAAGGTAAAAATGGGGGTGAAAATTTATTTATTTGCCATCGTTGCGGCACAGTAGATAAACAATTAGACGCCTGTAAGCGTTGTGGCTCTTGGCGCTTAATTACTTTAGGTATCGCGAGTGAAAAATTGGAACAAACACTTAAAAAACACTTCCCCAAGGCACCCCTCTTCCGCCTTGATAGTGATAATGCTAAAACTCCGCGCGCCGCCAAAACATTAATTAGCCAATTTAATAAAAGTAAGGGGGCTATTTTAATTGGCACTGAGTTAGCTCTTTATTATTTAGATAATAAGGTTGAATTGGTGGCAACAGTAGGGATTGATCCGCTCCTCTCACTCCCCGACTTTAGAGCTGGAGAAAAAGTTTTTACCCTTTTGCTCCGCGCCCGACAATTGGCTAGCAAACAGTTTGTAATTGAAACCAGAAATCCAGAAGAAAAAATTTATAATCGTGCCTGCCAAGGTAACTTGCTCGACTTTTATCGCGATGAGTTAAATGAGCGTCGTGAGCTAGGTTGGCCTCCCCTCTCAACCTTAATTAAATTAACTAAGGAGGGCACTAGGCCGGCCATAAGTGAAGAACTTAAAAAAATGGCGGCCCATTTTGAAGCTGATGCCCGAGCCGTGCACCCAATGCTTGCGCCCGCGGAGCGGCCGCGCTACTTCCGCGCGGCGATCCTCCTTGAGTTAGATGCGGGCATTTGGATTGATAAAAACTTACTGGCTAAACTCCGGGCCCTCCCACCCGACTGGCAAGTTGAGGTCGACCCTGAAAGATTGTTTTAATGTGGTATAGTGGTAAAAATGACCAAAATTGTGCAACAACAAGCGCCGGTTTTAAGAGCTAAAGCCAAGGACTGGCCAGCCAGCAAATTTGGCTCCACTGAGCTAAAAACCTTGCTCAAAAAGATGTCCGCCGCCCTCGCCAAAGAGGAGGACGGTGTGGCTATTGCTGCGCCGCAAATTGGCGTCTCTTACCGCATTTTTGTAGTCTCAGGTCGCCTTATGGCCAAAGACCCCGAGAAGCCTGAGCCCGATATTGTGTTTATTAATCCTAAAATTGATAGTCTCTCTAAAAAGCGGGTCAAAATGGATGAGGGCTGTCTCTCGGTGCGTTGGCTTTATGGTAAGGTTAAGCGTGCCAGCAAGGCCAGCATTACCGCCTACGACCAAAATGGTAAAAAGTTTACTCGTCACGGCTCGGGTCTCTGGGCTCAAATCTTTCAACATGAGACAGACCACTTAGACGGCGTGTTATTTATTGATAAAGCCGAGAATTTAACCGAGATTAAACCTGAAGATATTAAATAAATGTTAACCAACTTTTGTTTTTTTGGCACCGACGAGTTTGCTGTCCAAATTTTAAATGATTTAAAAAGTGCTGGCGTAAAGCCAAGCTTGGTAGTAACCACCCCAGATAAGCCTCAAGGCCGACACTTAACCCTCACTCCCCCGCC
>CAYVQX010000001.1:49798-56343 GCA_964453715.1 uncultured Candidatus Saccharibacteria bacterium
ATCTTCCAGCCGCGGAAGATGTTTTTAAGTTGGCGCGCACCACGACGGAAGCGGGTTTGACTCTTATCTTTAGTGGTAGTAATTTGTCGCACCAACTCATCGCGCACTTTATCTATGGCCGCGTATAAATCCTCACTCGTCTCTTGAGTAAAAATGTGCGGCCGGCCAGTAATCTGCAAGTTAATTGAACAGCTAAAAATCTCTCCCGACTTATGATGCTCGGTAACTTTAGACAACTCTACTTGCGCTAGAGCTGGAGCTAATTGATTAGAGATATATTTTTCTAATGACTGCACTTTCTCCTCGGCGTAGGCCTTAATGGCCGGGGTGAGCTCTAAACCCACGGCTTTTAACTCTAGGTTTATCATTACCTACAGTATACGCCTTTAAATTTTTTGTACCAAGAGGAGGTTAGTGGTTGAGGTTTTACCAAACGGTGCGCCGGCGGTAATGACAATTTTATCGCCTTTTTTGACTAGCTTTTTGGCTAAAAGGGTCTTTTTAGACTTATCCACTGCCTCGACTACCGAGTCAATAGCATCGCTCAAAAATACTGGGAAGCAGCCAAACGAGAGTGCTAATTGTTGGTAAACTTTTTGATCAGGAGTTAATACAATTACTGGTTTATGAGGACGATGTCTGGCCACCATCCGCGCCGTAAAGCCCGAGTTGGAGAGAGCCACGATCCCCTCGGCCCCAATCTCATGAGCAATATTTAAAGCGGCGTAAGAGATAGCATCGGTAACCGTTTTGGTTGAGAGGTGGGAGTCTTGCAAGATCTCGTGGTGCTCAATCTCCTCCTCGGTGCGCTTGGCAATTTTAGCCATCATTGCTACCGCCTCAAGTGGATACTTACCTAAAGTTGTTTCCTCACTAAGCATTATGGCATCAGTGCCGTCAAAAATGGCGTTAGCCACATCGTTAACCTCGGCCCGAGTTGGTACCGGCGAGTTAATCATCGACTCCAACATTTGAGTGGCGGTAATCACCGGCTTACCCAGAGCATTACACTTCTCAATAATCGCCTTTTGGATAATTGGCACATCCTCGGCTGGCACCTCAATGGCGAGATCACCGCGAGCCACCATCACGCCGTCGGTCTCATTAATAATGGCGTCTAAGTTATCAACCGCCTCTTGGGTCTCAATTTTAGCAATAATTTTAATCCGTTTATCACGCTTGTTTAAAATTTGGCGGAGCTCAACAATATCTTCAGCCCGACGCACAAACGAGAGCGCCACATAATCTACCTCGTGTTTAAAACCAAATTCTAAATCGGCGCGATCCTTCTCGGTTAAGGAGCTAATAGAGAGATAGGCGCCCGGCACGTTAACACCGCGACGACCCTTAGTCTCACCACCAACTAAAATTTTACACTTAACACTATCGGCAGTAGTGCTCTCTACTACCAACTTCTTTTTACCATCGTCTAAAAAGATAATCCCACCCTTTTTAACCTCCTTGGGTAATTTGGCGTAATTAACATAAGCCTTAGTCTCATCGCCCACAATTTTTTTGGTTGTTAAGGTGAAGGTTGAGCCTGGTTTAAGCATTACTCTCTCTTGATAAAACTCACCGATCCTAATTTTGGGCCCCGAGAGATCTTGGAGTACTGCCACCGGCTTGCCTACCTTTTTAGCAATGGCTCTGGCGCGTAGCACCTTAGGCTCATGCTCGGCAAAGTCGCCATGAGAGAAGTTGAGTCGGACCACATCTAAGCCGGCCTCCACTAATTTGGTTAAGACCTTTTCATCCACGCTGGCTGGGCCAATCGTTGCTACAATTTTGGTTTTTTTCTGATACATATCTTTAACTTAAACTTTAATTACTTTTAATAAACTAAAAAGCAGTTATAACCCTCGGATTATAACTGCTTTTTGGCTTTTAGGCAAAGGTTACTTAATCTCGTAACGGAGCACCACTTGGATTGAGATCTCTTGGGAGCCAGGCTCAATACTTGGTGCTGGCACCGCCACTGCCGCCGACATCATATCACCGCCGCGGCCAAACTTATCATAAGACATGTAAGGGATTGGGTTAGTTATCTCCTCTAAAGAGAGCAACTTACCTACACGGAAGCCTCCGGCCTTAGCAATAGTCTCAGCTTGAGCTTTGGCCTGTTTAATAGCCTCGCCGCGAGCAGTATCTTTAACCTTATTAATATCATCCACAGTAAACTCTACTTGAGAGATGTTAGTGGCACCAGCATTAACCACTGCCGAGAGTAAGCCACCCACCTTACTAAAGTCGCGCACCTTAACCGAGACAGTTTGATTAATACTGTAACCAGCAATTTGAGCTGGCGGACAAATGCCGTTAGGATTATTGCAGTAACTATAGCGCGGACTTAGATTATAATTTTCAGTCTTAATATCTTTAGCGTCCACACCAGCCTTTTTAATCACCTCGATGATTTTATTCATCTTGGTGGTGTTGTCAGTTTGGAGTTTAGCAATATCTTTATCGTTACCCTCCGAGATTACCCCAAAGGTGAAGCGGGCCACATCTGGCACTACCACCGCCTTACCCTCACCCGTCACTCCAAAGCTCCTAAACGAGCCAGGTTGGATAGACTCACTATAAGATGAGACATACCACAAGGCTGAGATAGCCAAGGTAACCATAAGCACAATCGCCGCCCAATTAAAAATATTTTTATTTTCCATATACCACTATTATAACAAGACCCCCTAGCTAAGCAATAACCACCAAATGATGAGAGCGGCGAGGACACGGTAGGTACCAAAAACAGTAAAGTCGTGATTTTTGATAAAGTTTAAAAACCACTTAATAGTCACCCACGCCGTAGCAAAGGAGAAGATAAATCCAAGCAAGAGCCAGTGCCAATCACTGGCGCTAAAGGTGCCAGCCGACTTTAACATATCGTAACCCACGGCCGCCGTCATAGTTGGGATCGCCAAGAGGAAGGAGAACTCCACCACCAACGAGCGTGGCAAGCCCATGGCCAAACCACCTAAAATAGTTGCCCCCGAGCGAGAGACGCCGGGGATAATAGACACCGCTTGAGCCAAACCAAGATAAAAAGCTTGCTTATAAGTAATATGATTTATATCTTCTCTAACTTGGCGATGACGCTTGTACCACTTCTCAAACAAAATAATAAAGATACCGCCCAAAGCCAGCGACCAAGCCACCACCGCCACACTGCCCAACAAATAACCTTTAATTATTTTATAGAGGGTAAAGCCCACCACGCCTGTAGGGACAAAAGCCACGGCGACCTTTTTCCATAAATCGCCGCCGCGGAGCAGGCGGCGACCATACAACACCGCCACCGCCGCAATAGCTCCCAGTTGGATAGCTAAATTAAAACTGCTTAAAAAGGTAGTTGGCGGTAAGTTAAGCCAACGCGAGAAGGCAATGAGGTGCCCGGTAGAAGAGACGGGTAAAAACTCGGTTAAACCCTCAACCAAACTCAAAATTAAAACGTTTAAAAAATTCATACTTGGTTTAATTATTAATCTTAAATTTGATTAGCCGGCTTGAGAGATTTTTTAAGATTAAAGTTAATATATCTCGGCTCAATCTTAATTAACGATAAGTAGTTAGGCAAGCTAACATTGTTTTGATCAAGCAATAACTCATGATAACCTGCCCCCTCCCCTGTTAAATCAACAGTTACTTTAATTTGATCAGGTTGGAAGTTAACCAAGTCACTGTTGGCCCCGGAGATGGTTAAATTAACATTATTAGCATTTAAGTCAGAGACCTCTAAACCATTACCAACAAAGCGGAACTCTAGTGGCACTTTAATATCTTGATTAACAACCCCAATTTGGAAGACAAACACAAACCACAAAACAGCCGCAATTAAAATGGCCGAGATTTTAGTCCACATATTGCGGACTAATAAGAAGTGCCAAATATTGTCATCATTTTCCTCTGGCTCATTTTCTTTAACGAAGCGTTTTAACCGCTCTAAAAGTACAGCTGGATCAGACAAGGTCTCTAACTGACCATTCTCGGCCACCGAGATTGTCCCCCGCTCCTCCGACACAATAATAGCTAAGGCATCAGTCCGCTCGGTAATACCCACGCCAGCGCGGTGCCGCGTGCCAAAATCTTTAGATGAAGAAACATTCTCCGATAAAGGTAAGTGGACACCAAAGCGACGGATCCTATCGCCCACCACCAACACCGCACCATCATGCCCTGGTGAACTAGCGTCAAAAATAGAAAGGATTAATGGTAATGAGAGCTGACCATTTAATAAGTTACCGCCATCCATTAAACGCTCTACCGGATACTCACCTGGGATAACCATAATCGCGCCCACCCGCTTACGAGCCAACTCATTGGCCGCTCGCACCAATAAAGTTAAAGCGTCACTAGAGGGTAAGGTGCCAGATAATTGCCAAGCGCGAGAGAAGGCCAGCCACTCAAAAAAGCGCCTAATCTCTCGCTGGAAGACAATAACAAAGATAACCAAAAAGAAGGTAAAGATAGATTGGAAGGCTTGCCGCGTTAATGAGAGATCAAAATAGCGAGCCAAATAATAAACTACTGAAAGTAAAATAACGCTGTTAACAATAAAAAATGATTTAGTCCGACTAATAAAAATTAAGACTAAATAAATAATTACCGAGACAATGGCAATGTCTAGCAAGTCCTTAAGTTTAAATACCTCTGATAAAGCGTTGATCATTGGGCCCAACTCGCTAGAGATAGAGAGCTTAACACCCAAAACTACCACCGCCATAACCAAGATTTGTAAAATTACCCCCAAAACCGGCCGATTATTAAAATCTTGTTTAGCATGCACAAACATATGGAAGCGTTGCAAGCTAGATAAAAAACGTGGCCGCCACTGGACATAAACAAATTGCAGAGCATCTGGCAATACGGCACCAATTGCTCCCCAAGCCACACTAGAGGTTAGCCATGAGCCACTAGCGCTGGGGAAGATCCAATAAGCCAAGAAAAAGCCAATAAGTAAATCAAGGCCAATACGACTAAAATCAATTACCGCTGGCCAACCAAGGCGGAAGTGGAGCTGATTAACCCCGCGCGTATCACTAGTTTTAGACTCAAGCGGATAATCCCAATGTGGCACCACATCTAAAACAAAGTGACTCAAAAAGCCCACCACAAAAGCCAAAATGGGATTAGTTGAGATTAATCTTCCGATAGCGCCGCCTACTACGGCATGAGTAGTTAAAACCATATTTTTTTAATTAAGTAACCAAACTGTATAAGATAAATAAGTGGCAAACAAAACCCAACAAGCATAAGGCATAAAGAGTACTGACACTCGACGAGCAGGACTCCAAGTTAAAAAGCTAATAATAACTGTAACTAAAAAAAGTCCTCCAGCCACAATAGTGGACGCGCCCAACATATGCTGACCAAAAAACAAGTAGCTCCACAACATATTTAACACAGCGTTACTAAGCAGTAAAGTCGTTATAAACCAAAACCTAATCTCTCGTGGAATAAATTTTGTCCAAAACTCAAACACACCCAAACCAGCCAAAACAAATAAAACAGTCCAAACCAAACTAAACACAAAAGTTGGTGGGATCCAATTAGGCAAAACTAAAGTTTGATACCAGTCCAAACCACCAGTAGTAAAATAAGAGCCCACACCGGCCACGACCAAAACAATTAAAACAATAAACGTGGCTGTTTTTTGCATTATTTAAACTATAGCACAAAAATACCGCGTGGCGCCCTAAAGCGCCACGCGGTAAGGCAACAACTACATTGCCACAGAACCGGGGATAAATACCTGCGGCTGAGAATGAAATTCCGCCGGAGTCGTAAAAAATCTACGTAAATCACTTTCTATACGGGCGGATACCTCCTCACTTGGGCCAGACGCTCCCACCTCCAAGATTGGGACGCGGTTCTCTTGCAGGGATTGCATGATACCCGGTAAGTCGGCCTCAAAAACATTTTGGCGAATAGTGATTTTTTCTGGAGTGTCATCCACTCGCCCTTGATTACGGTGATGCAAACGGTCAACCGCCTCGCCCCTTGGTAGGTCAAGAAGGATGGCCACCATCTTCTTGTGGCCAATAATTTTGGCCAAGTCCTTCCCTTGCTCGTAGGAGCGGGGGAACCCGTTCAAGATCACGGTGGTATCTTCTAGCAAACAATCAAAGTACTCCTCAACCACTTCACAAACCAATTGCGGAGGCAATAAAACGCCGCTGTCACGAAGACTGCGGAAGTGTTTAATCCTCCCCGCTAAAACATCGCTGGCTTGAGAACGCCAGTCGAGATGAAGGCTGGTAATGAAGTAAGAGACTTTTTGTTCATCCAACCCCAAGGACTTAATCAACAAATTCCTCAACACCTCTCCTTGGGTATCTTTACCGGAACCCGGTCGGCCAAACAACAAAATCACCCAACCAGTAATCCTTTGGGAAAATAATTCTGACATAGACCTTCCTCCCTCTATCTTTCTGTAAAGGCCAACAAAAAACGGCCCCATGCCGTCTTTATCAATCTAAACAAGACAATAACACAAATCTAAAAAATTACAACTTAATTACCATAAACTTGAGCCACCTTTTTAATCA
>CAYVQX010000001.1:56443-63639 GCA_964453715.1 uncultured Candidatus Saccharibacteria bacterium
ACTAAAGTTTTGAGAGAAAAAAGGTAATCAGCTATCCCCGCCTCCACGCCCACCGAGTCTTTATCATTAGTGCGCGCAATAGAGACTCCCACCACAAAATTATTTTGATGTTTATACTTAGCCAAACGTTTGGCCACCACCTCCACGCCATCATTGCGCAAACCTTTATTAACCCAAATACTTTTTAACTTAGGTAAGCGTTTAAGACGCGGTTTAGGATTACCCGCACAAGGTCTAGCTGTTACCGACCCTACCTCCACTCCACCAAAACCTAAACTAGGCAAAATGTTAAGTAAGCGACCGTTATAATCAAAGCCCGCCGCCAAGACCATTCCCGTTTTATACACCAAACCATCCACCTCAAGTCGAGCGGCTGGCCCTTTATAATTATAAAAATAAGCCACTAAACTACGTGTTAAATTATAACGACCCAACCACTCACCTAAAGAAATAAAAAGATCATGAATGAACTCCGGCGGAGTTAAAAAAAGAAGTGGTCTTAAAATAACACGATATAAATAATCCACGCTCCTATCCTAGCACCAAGCTAGCGCCGCGGCCACTCCAACAACTTGCCCGCCGCAATCTCAACTTTATTAACCGGTTTAAGTTTTTTAACCTGTTGCGGAGTTAAAATTTTAAAATGAGGCGAGCGATTAAGAGCGCGATCTAAACGCCACAAGTCCTTATCTGTTATCACCCAAGGCTCTGGCCACTTAGTTAAGTCAAACGGAGCCGAGTACGAGCGTAAAGTTTTGGCTCCAGTTTTAAAATCAAAGTACTCATTAAAGTACGAGAGAGCTAACTCGCGCGGTGTTTTATAAATAGCGTCTCGATAACGCAAAATAGCATGATTAGTTTTACTAATTGCGCCCCAGTATCCAGCTTGTTTAAATAAAGCCACCACATGCTCCTCATCAGTGGGCACAGTTTTAAAATCCATTAACAACGGCGTCTCACCTTGTAGCCAGAGCGCCGCGGCCGCAAGTAGCGCCCCCTCAAAACAGTGCGCGGTTTTAGTTTTAAGCACTCGTCGCGGACTCATTAAAGTCTCACCGCCTCGCTCATAATTAACTGGCAAGGAGTCTAAAAAATTTTGGATTTTAATGGGCGTATTTAAGGAGCGTAAAAACTTCTCCTCCTCCTTGGTTAAACCAAACATAAGTTTATTATACACAAACACCGCCCCATTTGGGGCGGTGTTTGGAGTAAGGCGAGATGATGATTACATCATCGAGCCGCCGCACATCTTGCAAGTCTTTTTGTGCGTCGCAATCTCATAAATAGCAGCTAAGCCAACTAAGATATAAATAATCTTAGCTAAAGAACCGATGCCAAAAATAAGCTCTACTACGTTAAAACCAAGAGCATCAAGGCCCCAATTCAAACCGCCAACTACCAATAAGATAAACGAGATAATGTGAAGACCCTTCATAATATAAGCGTTAAAAGTTTTAAAACTTAAGGGGTTTTCGACCTTAAGTTAATTATAACTCTAAGCTTAAAACTAGCCACTAGTCTATCCACACTTTAACGATAACGACCATCTAAACCGTAATAATAGCCCGCTCTAAAAAAGATTAAAATTAGCAATCCAATGATATAAATAATGTGCTCATCAATCAATAAGGAGTTGGTCCCCACATAAGGGAAGTTAACTTGAGGTAAATAATAAAGGATCATTAAGACTACTCCCAAAAAGGCTGACCACCGCACCCACAAACCTAAAATTAGAGACACGCCCAAAAGCACTAAACCCCACTCATTAAGCAAGTTAACCCATGGTAAATTAGTTGGTAAGCCAAACCAAGTATACAACTCGGGTAAAACTTTAGCCGTCTTTAAAAAGCCGGCTGCGCTCCACTTAGGATCAATAACCTTAACAATACCCGCGTACAAAAAGAGCCAACCCAAAGCGAGTCTTAATAAAACCAGCAAACTTTTTTGAATCTTAGACAACTTAACTTTAGTTTAGCACTACTTGTCACTCACCGTTACACTCTCCATGGTAACTGGGGATAAGGGTTTGTCATTGCCATCTTTAGCCACCTTAGCAATAGCGTCGGCCACCTCTTGGCCAGAAACAACCTTACCAAAAATAGTATAACTATTTGGGAGTGGATAATCAGAAACCATAATAAAAAATTGTGAGCCATTGGTGTCTGGACCAGCATTAGCCATTGCTACCACACCTTTTTTATAACCCGCTTGATAAGAAGGTGTGGCCGGATTTAACTCATCGGCAAATTGATAACCAGGACCACCACGACCAGTACCTGTAGGATCACCACCTTGGATCATAAAGCCATCAATAACTCGGTGGAAGATAACGCCATTATAAAAACCCTTGCTAGCGAGATCGATAAAATTCTTTACCGTGTTTGGCGCGTCAGCATCGTAAGTCTCAAACTTAATCTCACCCAAATTGGTTTTAATTGTAACTAAATGACTCATATTTTTAATTGTTTGATTAGATTGATCATTATTAACAACTGGCAAGGTAGAAGAAGCGGTTAAACCATCTCCCACCACACCCACTGGTGCTGGCTTAGTATAAACATACCAACCAAGACCAGCAACAATTATTAAAGCAACTACAATGTAAGCAATTTTAGACATATTTTATTTTAATTATCAAATAATTTAACTAAGTAGGTATCAATCTCGCGTTGGTTTAAGTCGTAAAAATGTTTACCCTCATTATGCAAGCGCGTGGCCAACTCTATACCAACAAATCGCCAGTGCCACGGCTCAAACACATAATAAGAATTATTTTCTGGATAAGAGAGCGTGAAGCCCCATTGATAAGCATGATCTTTAAGCCAAGTGTAGGAGCTAGTTTTATCAAAGCCGGCTAAAGTTGAGCCAATTTTAACAGTGGTAAAGTCTAGAGCTGTGCCTAACTGGTGCTCGGAGTAGCCTTGGTCGGCTGAAAATTGGTTGGCTCCAGAACCATAAGTAACCTTGTAGTTACTCTTTAAATTGGCTTGAGTACCAAAAGAGCGATAAGCGGAAAGGATTTTTAAATCCACTCCTTGCTTACTAGCGGCAGTCATTAACTCAACTAAAAAGGGGTACGCCTGATTTTGGAATTGGAGCGGCTTATTTTTATCGCTTAGATATTGAGTATCAACTAAGGCCAAACTGCTGGGCACATAATTCTCGTTTAAAAAGTAAATTTTAGAATATTTGGCCAAAAGCTCTTTATCAATCTTACGCAACTTATCTAAGGTACTAACGGTGCTAGCAATAGTGCCAATTTGATTAGCAAACTCATTATTCTTTTTTTGTTCTACATCAAGCGAGTTGGCCAAACTAAAGTTGGAGTCTTTAAGAGTTAGTAAGGTGCTAGAGGCTTGCAATAAAGCGTTGTTTAACTCCCCCACTTGGCTCGCGAGCTTAGCTCGCTCGCCGTACAGCCACCAGTTACCACCCAAGGAGACCAAAATGACTAGTCCACCTATTACCGCTACCCACTGTTCTATGGCTGGTTTTTTCATCGAGATAATTATAACATAGCCGTAAGAATTATTGCTTTAAAGCGTCTTATATCTATGAATGGCCGGCAAAATTTATCTATGATCTTTAAACAGGCTTATGACCAATATGCCGAGGCTATTTTTAGGTACTGCTATTTTAAAACTAGCGATCGCGAGCAAGCTCTAGACCTAACCCAACAAACCTTTCTGCAAGCTTGGTCTTATTTAACGGGCGGACAAGAGGTTAAAGATTGGCGACCATTTTTATATCGTTTAGCCAATAACTTAATTATTGATTGGTACCGACGCAAAAAGTCTGAGTCTTTGGATGATTTAATGACGGAGGGGTTTGAGCCTAAATCCAACTTGCCCGAGCCAGACCAACAAGCGGAGTTTAATTGGGCTTTAAAATTACTTGAGCAATTAAATGAGGATGATCAGCAATTAATTGTTTGGCGTTATGTTGAGGATTACTCTCCGCCCGAGATCGCCAAATTTTTAAACGATAGCACCAACAATGTTTCCGTTAGACTACACCGTGCCCTCACTAAGTTAAAAAAGCTTCTCGCCGAGAAAAATAAAACCATATGAACCAAGATTTAAACCAATTAATTAAAACCTTAAAAACCGCCAAACTAACCAAGCTTGAGCGGCAAGAGTTATGGTTAAACTTAACTCAAGAGTTGGAGTTAGCACCGGCGCCAAGTTGGTGGTCTTTTATAGTCTCTCGGCAAGTTGGTTATGCTTTAGCCACCTTGGTTTTAACTCTAGCCTTAGGCGCCGGTGTCTCCCAAGCGGCCGAGCGAGCAATACCTGGTGATATTTTTTATCCTATCAAGACTAAAGTTCAAGAGCCGGTAGAGCGATTACTCACCGCCAAAACGCCGGCCGCTCAAGCTCAATTTGAGACCAATTTAGTAGAGCGACGTTTAGATGAAGCGGAAAAGCTAGTTAAAGAAAATAAATTAGATGACAATCTCAAATCGACTCTTAAATTACAATTAGTGGAGCAAACAGCCCGAGCCGCCACTAAGGAGCACGAGCAAGAAAAAGAAGAGCCAAAAGAAAAGGAGGAGATTAAAAAAGAGCCCGAGCAAAAATTAAAAGCCGTTTTAGATGAGCACCGCGAGGTCTTAGAAAACCTAGAAATTAAGTCAGATTTTAAACCAAAAAATAAAGACCACGAGGGTGACCATGATGGCAATGTAAGAAAAGAAGGTTCTGATCGTCGTAATAAGCAAGGCGATCATCAAGATTAAATCGCCGGTTTATTAACTAATTAAACCTTAATGTAAATTATGTTTAAAAAAATAAGTCTTAGTTTATTAGTTTTAGCCTTATTAATAAGCACTGGTTTACCATTGGCGGCTCGTGCCGACAATGACAGATCAGAGAAAAATCGTAACCAAAACTCAGCGCAAATTAAAAACTCCAAACACGAACAGGAGAACGAGAGAGAAAATGAGTCAGAAAAAAATTATAAAAATGACGAGCGCTTGCCTAGTGGTCTCCGCAATGCCCCGGGGATTGAAAAACGAGTTGAAAATGGTAAGGGTCTCCCCTTTGGTTGGTGGTTTAAATTATTTGGTGGCTTTAATTGGCCTCGTGGCAACAGCACCAGCACCAATGCCACCACCACGCCTTGGAGCTTTAACTTAACCGGTTTAACCGCTACAGCTGGCACCTCTACCGCAACTATTAGTTGGCAAACTAATCGCTTAGCCGACTCTAAACTCTTTTATAGTACCAGCGCCGATGTTACAGCCAGTAGCAGCCAGGTAAGCAACACCTCATTGATTAGTAATCACAACTTAGTTTTAAGTGGCCTTAATCCTGACACCACTTATTACTACTTTGTAACCTCTACCACGGCAGGTAATCAAACTGCGACCTCAAGTATTGTTAGTTTTAAAACCTCGGCCTTACCAGTGGCCGACATCGAGGCCCCAAATATTATCTTTAGCACAGTGGTTAATGTAACCGAGACTAGCGCCCGCTTTATTTGGGTTACCAATGAGGCCAGCAATAGTAAGGCTTGGATAAGCACTAGCACTCCTCTCAACTTAAGCTTAACTCCCGATAGCCAAAACACCGCATTAGCTTATTATCACGACTTAACCGTAAATGGTCTTACTGCCAGCACTACTTACAACTATGTATTAGGCAGTGCTGATGCCGCCAACAATTTAGCCACAAGTACCGGCACTATTACTACTCATTAAAAAATACTAGATCTAAAAAATCCCCGCTTGGCGGGGATTTTTTATTTTGAGTTAAAAGGTAAAGTAGCTAGAGTACTTACCAATAAGGGGTAACTCTTGCTGTTTTTTATTAACTACATTAACAATACCCAAGATAGAGAAAATGATGGTGGCCAAATTAACTAATTGTAAAATTGGCCAAAGCATCCAAACCCACATCCCTAAGACCCAGATAATTGCCTCAATAACGAGTAAAACCAAACCCTGCTTAATATGGAACTTAACAAATGGATCATCCTTAGCACTTAAATAAGGGATAATTACCAAGGGGCCCAAATAAGCTAAAGCTCCCATTAGAGTTTTATTGCCGTCCTTATTTTGCGTCTGATTATTCTCCTCCATAAAATTTTAAATTAACCAATAAAATTAAGCGCTCTTCTTCTTACTCTTCTTGTTTTTATTTTTAGTTGCTTTAGCGGCTAACATGGCCTGCTTGGTAGCGAGGCGCTTTTTAGTCTTGCGCGAGTGCTTAGACTTTTTGTGAGGTTTGACTCCTGTTGGTCGTTTACCCATAAAAATTAAATGAAATGAACTAGTAATTTTTAGATTATAACATACTTAGTACACTTTATCCCCAACTTGTTTTTTAACCTTGACAAAAGATTAATAATAAGATAAACCTTAGTCAGAAGGTAGCGTGCCTAGAAGGCACTTAACTAGCCCTAGCTTGGACTAGGAGCTCATTGAGAGAGGAGGAGAAAATGAAGCGTTTTAAGGTACTTTTGGCCACCTTGCTAGTGGTAATGCTGGTAGCCTCGCTACCAGCCGAGGCCCAAAAGGGCAAAACTCGCCACCAAAAAGAGGAGAAGAGTCTCCTCGGCGACGGCTCCGCCGTCGCCGCCAAGAGTGGTGTGGCACCACAATCCCAAACAATTGAGCCGGCTTTTATTCCGGCGGATCCATCACTCCCCACTTTTTATGTGACGGTAGAACCACAGTTTGCCGTGGCAACACAAGGGATCGTCTCTGGTGGAGGTGTGACTCCTGGTGCGCCGGAGAGATCGACCTTTAACTCACCGTGGTTTAACTCGGCTTTGACTCACAGTCCGCAAAACCTCAGTCTATCGGCAAGTCCTGATGAAAGGCTGGGCTATGGTGCTGCGGCCCAACTGGTAACGGCTTTAATGAGCATTGGTAATGTGGCGGTGATTGATTATGCCACTTATCAAGCCAATCCAGCCAAATACCCCAACATCTTTTTAATCAAGGGCACGGTCACGGAGTATACCGAGACGAACCAGCTCGATGAAAAGAAAAAGGGGTTCAGAACTGGGCCGATGGGGGTGTTGATGAATGTGGCTGGCAACGCCTTCAATGTGCCAGGTCTCTCCTATGGAGGCCAAGCTATGGGAGTCATTGATGCCGGTAAAAAGACGATAACCACCACCCGCACTGGTATGGTTGGTTTGAGCCTGCAGATTGTAAAGTCTGAAACCGGCCAAATTATTGGCGCGCC
>CAYVQX010000002.1:0-34756 GCA_964453715.1 uncultured Candidatus Saccharibacteria bacterium
TGCTACGGAAAAATGTGCCGTACCAAGTGTTAGGCACGCGCTTTTTTGACCGCAAAGAGGTTAAAGACTTAATTAGCTATTTAAAAGCCGCGCTAAACTCGGAGGATTACGCGAGTTTAGCGCGCGCCATTGGCTCACCGGCGCGCGGCATTGGTAAAACCACTATTATGAAGTTGGCCCAAGGCGAGCGCGAGAGCTTGCCCGCCGCCATGACTCGCAAGGTTAATGATTTTTATAAAATTTTGAGCGAGATTAAAACCGCGGTAGAAACTAAGCCCACATCAGAAGTAATTAAATTTACTCTCACCGCCTCTGGTTTAGAAACAAGTTTAAAAAAGGGGAGCGCCGAGGAACAAGAGCGCTTAGAGAACTTGCGCGAGTTGGTAACACTTGCCACCAAGTATGATTACTTACCAGCGCCGGAGGGTATTATTGCTTTATTAGAAGAGGTGGCCCTCGCCAGCGAGCAAGACTCGTTAAATGAGAAGAAGGAGGGGGTTAAACTTATGACCGTCCACGCCGCCAAGGGCTTGGAGTTTGATTACGTGTTTATTACCGGCTTAGAGCAAGACCTCTTCCCTCATGCGGGTTTTGGCGAGAAGGATCGGGACGAAGAGGAGGAGCGGCGACTCTTTTATGTGGCTATTACTAGAGCGCGGAAAAAGGTTTATTTAACTTATGCTCAAACGCGGACCATCTTCGGCTCCCGACAAGTAACTATCCCCTCGGAGTTTATCTTTGATATCTCCGATGATTTAATGGAGCTTAAAGAGCACCACCCTGTAGATTTACCGAATGGAGGCAAGTCCTACCTCCCCGACATCTTTTTCTAATTAGACTGATCGATTTTGTCTTGAATGTTTTTTTGGAAATATCCTTTGTATTTTTCTTGCAGCTCTGGGATTTGCCAATCAGAACCCTGGATTAGTCCTCGGCAACTTTTTGTGCCACACTCACACTTCATGGCGTAGTTTCCTGAATCAGTCATAGCATAATCATAAGTTAATTCTTCACCCTCTTCGATATCTCTCATCGCCACGGTGGTAGAAAAATCTAATCCTGACCCGCAATTTGGCTCACAAGAATGATTAATTAAAAATCCGGCTGGTGGATTATTAATATCTTTAGGACACACTTCTTCTCTATCGTTAATTTCATAACAAAGCTCACGCCAAATTTTTGGCATCTTAGCTAATTCAACTTTAGTTAAAATTTGAATATCAGTTGTATTTTCAATAATCTCACCTTTATCAATCTTTTCTTTAGCAAAAAGGCCCCGGCCTTTATTGGCGGTTTCCCTTATAACAATCTTTGGATTTAAGTAATTTCCAACCATTTTTTAAATGCTAGCAGAGTTGGCAAAAATGAGCCAATAGTCGTATAGTGCCCATATGGAGGTTAAAGCTAAAAAGTCGCTGGGGCAAAATTGGCTCAAAAATGAGCAAATTGTAAGGGAGATTGCCGCGGCCGCTAAAATTACCAAAAAAGATAAGGTCTTGGAGGTTGGCCCCGGTCAGGGAGTTTTAACTCGGGCCTTATTAGACTTAGGTGCCAATGTAGTGGCGGTGGAGAAGGATGATCGCTTAATTGATATTTTAAAACAAAAATTTAGTTTAGAGATTATGAGTGATAAGTTAGAGATTATCCATCACGATATTTTAGACTTTGACCCAATTTTAATAAATCAAAAATATAAAGTGGTGGCCAACTTGCCTTACTATATTACCGGCGAGTTTATAAAAAAGTTTTTAACCACCCCCAATCAACCCGAGTTAATGGTGCTGATGCTACAAAAGGAGGTCGCCGAGCGCGTAGCTAAAGACAAAAAGGGGAGTGTGCTCGCTATGAGTGTTAAGGTTTATGGCGAGCCTAAATATTTACGCACAGTCTCGCGTGGCAATTTTGAGCCAGCGCCTAAAGTAGATTCAGCTGTATTAGTGATAGAAAATATTTCTAAAAATTTATTCACTAAATATAAAATTAGTGAGAAGGAGTTTTTTAATACCTTAAAAAAAGGTTTTGGTAGTAAGCGTAAAAAGTTAAAAAATAATTTAAAACTAGCTGGTGAGTTATTGGCTAAGTATGGCGATAAACGACCAGAGGATTTACAATTAGAGGATTGGTTAAATATATGCGCGAACAATTAAAAACTTTATTTTTAGGTGTTTTAATCTTAGTTTTAGTCGGCTTTAGCGCCGCCTTTTATCAAGCCCTTAATAAAACCATCCCCGAGTTACGGCCTAAAGCCTTAATTGAGCCCCCATTAGAGCAGGTGGTAAGTGAGCCTAATGAGGCAACAAGTACCGAGCCAATCTTAAAAAGTAATCAAATTAGCGTTAGTGTAGGCACTACTACCTTAATTTTAGATCTAGCCACCACTAGCGCTGCGAGGACACAAGGCCTATCTGGTCGTAAAAGCTTGGCCGCCAACGCTGGCATGCTCTTTGTGTTTGAAAAAGCTGGTTTATACGGCTTTTGGATGAAGGAGATGAACTTCCCATTAGATTTTATTTGGTTAGACAGTAACGGTAAGGTAATAGATATCACTAAAGGGGTGCCAGCCAACTCTTATCCTAAAGCTTTTTACCCCTCGGATCCGGCCAAATATGTTATTGAGGTCAATGCTGGCTGGGCCAATTTAAACAATCTAGAGATAGGTGACACCCTACAACCCCTTGATTTTTAAGGCTTTTTTAAGCTTTTAGAGTCCCGACGAGCCAATCATCCTAATAATTCCACCTGGTACTGGCTCGGGGATCGCGCAGGGGATGAAACTAACCAATTTTTGGCAGGTAGCCACTCCAAAAGCCGTGCCTAAAACCCACGGCCCAGGGGTAAAAATATTAAAATAAGGGTACAAAGTGGAGACTCCAGGCACATAGAGGAAAATGCCCGCCTTAGGTGGCCCAACGGTAATTTTGACCCCATTACAACAAATCTCACTTAATATAATCTTCCCACCAATTAAATTGGTAAGTCCAGGCACTTGGGCCCTAGCCGCAGTTGGGATTGAAAACAGTAATCCAAGGAGTAAAAATGGCGCTAAATATCTAGTAGTAATAGCCAACATTTAATCAGTATAAACAATATTATTCTTATCCACAAAAAATAAAGTAATTTAAAGCTAAAAACTGGCCTAATTAAGGTATAATAAAGCCATAAAATGGCCTTTAGTCTGCCTTTACCAACAAAAAAGTTTTGGCTTTTTGCCGGCCTTGCGGTCTTGGTAGTTTTAATCAGCCTTTGGTATGTAGGTAAGGGGTATCAAGACAATTTAGAAGCTACCAATTTGACTAATTTAAAATTATCGAAAGAAGAAGTTAGTTATTACAACAAAATAATAGCCCGCGCCATTGAGTTAAGGAGTATAACTAATCAAACTTTAACCCTTAAAGATAAGGCAAACTTAGACAACTTAACGTTAAAACCTGTTACCTCTGACTATAAATTATCAGATTTATCAATAGGGGTTAGTGAGGACGCCCCCTCATTAAAACTTTACGGCCAAGCCTTAGGCCAAATTTTAAGCACCTTTAGTGCGGTTAGAACAAATGAGTTAAAGGTTATGCTTGATGCTCTAGATTCTCATGATCAAAGTCAATTAGCTCAGTTAGTAAAAATAAAAAATGATTTAGATAATACTGTCTTAAAATTATTAAAACTCAAAACTCCCAAGAGTGCCGGATCAATACAATTACAACTAATCAACAATTTAAATAATCAAAGCAAACTTATTAACAATATGGGCCAAGTTTTTGATCAGCCACTATTAGCTTTGGAAAGTGCCCAACTTGAATATAAAACTGTTGGTGAATTTTATCAGTTAACAGGGGAAATAAATAAATATTTTCGTACTCGAGGTGTTACCTTTAGCCCTAATGAAGCAGTTAAAATATACCAAACCATTTAACCTATGAGCCCTATTATTAAAAAACTAACCTCCATCATTACCGCTATTGCTTTATGTATTGGGCCAATTAGCGTTTCAGCTCAAGCTCTTGCTGACCCTAATGCTTACCAACAAGTTATACAGAATAATAATTCTAGTGGTTCTATTTTTTCAAATTCCGACCCATTTGGTACTGGGAGTGTAATTGATGGCTACACTGGTGCTGGTGGGGGGAGCCAATTTTTACAACAAATTATGGGCGATCAAACTGCCTGTAAGGCTGACGCCCCACAAGCCCAAAATACCCAACAAACAGCCTTGGGTAAGGGTATTGGTCAGGGGGTATCTCAGGCCGCAATTCAAACTCTTCAAAAAGACTTTGGCAACCAATTACAACAAGCAGTTACTGCTGACTTACCACAAAGACTTCAAAACAATATTCAAACTCAATTGCCTCAAGTTTTTGCTACTAATTTACAGAAACATATTCAAGATTATGGTTTAGACCCAAACAATATTTCCGATGAGGTTAAAACGGCTGTAATGCAAGAGAGTATCAACCAAATTGTAAAACAAAGTATGGGGGATAGTATTAAAAACTCTGTCCCAACCGCCGTAAACAACTCGTTAAAACAGGGTCTAGCATCTAACCTCCCTAGCGCTTTAAGTAACTCACTACAAGGAACACTGGCCGGTCCACTCCAAAATGCTCTCTTAGGAGCAATTGCCGGTAATTCTAATATTGGCAGCAATTTAATTGATCAAGTCACTAGTAATATTGGCAGTAAAATTACCGCAGCAATTATGCCGCAATTAACTAGCTCAATTGATCAAATTACTTCCTCATTAACTGATGGTGTAGTTGGACAATTAGACCAATCTATTAATGGATTAATAAACAACTCAACAGGATCAATAAATCAATCATTACAGCAAGTTACTAACTCTGTTACAAATTTAAGTCACACATTAACAACATCACTAACTAGCCCAATAAATGATCTAAGCACAGGATTAAATGGGTCAATTAGAGATTTAACAAATGCCTTCACTAACCCAGTAAACAACCTGTCCACTCAAATATCCCAGTCTGTTGGCAATTTAAGTCATCAATTAACAGGAGCCATTACTAACCCGATTAATGATATAAGTAAGCAAATTAGTAGCTCATTTGGTGGGATGGTTGATAATTTGGGTAAAACTATAACTAATCCTATAAATCAAATTGCCGATCAGGTCTCTGGTGTGGCCAACAACGCAGTTCAACAAGTTGTTAAACCAGTAACAGATCTAGTTGGAAATACTGCTAGCGGTTTGGTTACTAACGTTTTAGGTGGTTCCGCAGGCGGATTACTAGGTGGTTTAGTTAGTGGTAGTGTACCCGTACATGAGGTGGGGGACTTATTAAGTGTGACCAAGGATATTAAGACTACAGAGGATGATTCTAAAAAGATTTTAATTGAGATTTGTGGGCACATTAAAGATGTACGCCGAATTGAACTAGCAATGGAGCAAAAGGAGTTTGTTCAAGACCCTCAAGCTCGTGACCAAGCTAATAAATTAACAGGTGATTACTCTAAACAATATTACGACTATTTAAATAGTGGCCACATTTCTAGTGCCAATGGTGAAAAAGATAGTTTTGTTATCCAAAACTATGGCGATTATCTACAAAGTAAGCGCGATGAAGCAGCAAGAATTACCCTTAATAACGATCTTAAAAATTCTGGTGATATTTTTAAAGATACAACCAGAGAAATATTAACCAAACAAGAGGCTGCGAGCAAAAATTATCCAGCATCTACAATCTCTAAGTCTGATTACGATAAGCTCAAAAACCCTAGCCAACTTAGTAGTAATGATTTTACCGCTTTACTCACTAAGGTTTACGACCCAACCAAACCAAATAGTCCTTTAACCTCTTATATTATAAATAACGAGGTTTTACAACAAGCGAAAGATAGAGCTGAGCAATTAGCCATTGCTGAATCTCAATCATCCGGCTTTAAGCCAGTAGAGGAATGTGAGCAAAAATCTAGCGATGGACAAGATTGTTTAAAATGGAAGATTATTACTCCTAGCTCTATTGTAGAGCATAATACTGGAACAGTATTAGATACTAAAGTTAATCAATTAGAACAAGTGCATGAAGTTAGTGATTTAAGTCAAAATACCCCAACCCCAAGCGTACAAGAGACCCAAACTCTCAAACCTTCTGGCAGTACTGCTGGGGGCAGTTCTGGATTTAATATTGGTTTTCTTAGTAACGCCTTCTCTAATTTACTAAACCGACTAAGAGGGATTACTAGTGGAGGCTTAAATCTACCTGGAATTAGCGACGGCAACACTAGTGGCGGGAACACCGATAGCGGTGGTAGTTTAGATGTTAACTTTAATTTTACCTCGGCTACAACTGATCAGATTTTATCTGGTGAAGCTAATAATGCCTTTTTAAACTGGCAGGCAACTGGAGCCTCCCAATGCGTGGCAAATAATGACTGGCTATCCTTAAAAGCCTCTGGTAATAAATTTGAAACTTTGGCTACCAAGGGGCAGGATGTTGGTACTAGTGGCAGCTTAACACTACATTTTCCTCTTACTTTTGAAGCCAAGTTAACCAGGTTACGCGATGGAGTTAACACTGATTGGGTGGCAGATAGTATAATTAATCCTAGTTTAACCCAACAAGTTAGCGCTTTAGCTATTAGCGCTAGTGATATTGCGGCCGGTGATCAATTTACCCTGACTGTTAAGAATGGTAACAGCTCAACCGCTCAAATCTCAACCACACTTACTACCGGATCAGCCAGCGAGCTTAATACAGGCTTAGAAAATGCTATTAATAACTTATCGGCCGGAAGTAATGAAGCTACACTATTTGGGCAATTCCTTATTACTACAGGGGTAAATCCAGAGGGAACTAGTTTTATCACTATGACCATTAACCCAATTTACCAAATTACCTGCACCAACGGATCAGACTCAATAGATAAAACTGTAAACATCATTAGATAATATGAATTTTAGTTGGAAAAAATTAATCCTATTCTTAATTATAATAACGACCCTATCTTATGCTGGCCCAATAAAAGCCCAATCTGGCCTTGGTAGTTATTCCGCCGGACAAACAGACTATTCTTCCATGTTTGATTCAGTAATTCAGGGTGTGGCCAATTTTATTGAGGGTATTGACCATAGTAATAATCAAACCATAGACAAATACAATCAATATATAGACTCAATATCACAACAGATAGGGAATCTAGATAACTTAATAGAGTCTGGGCAAATGACGCCAGAAGAACTCCAACAAGCAAACGATCAGTTAAGTAAACTGCACAATGAATTAAATTGGGCCACTTCAGCTAGGGATAACGTTGTCGCGAGTACACAACAGACAACAGGGCAAGCGAGGAAGGAGATAGCTGATGCTGCTAAATCAAATTATACTTGTAACTTTTTTAGTGGTGAATTTAGCGTAACTAACTGCGGTTTTGCCATAATGTCATGGGCCTTAACAATTGTTTTGTGGATAATATCTTGGATTTTATATTTAGCTTCTTGGATATTTAACGAATCGGTAAAATTTTCAATTTTAGATTTTTATACCTATGCCCAATCATCAGGAGTTGCTGCCGCTTGGAAGATCGCGCGTGATTTAGCTAATATTTTCTTTATTTTTATTCTTCTCTACGTAGCAATAAAGACGGTTCTAGGGGAGGGTGGGGCACAAAAATTGGTCGCTAAAGTTATTATAATGGCACTTCTAGTCAACTTTAGCGCGGTTATACCTAGGGTCGTTATTGACGCTAGTAATATTTTGGCCCTGCAATTTTATAATAGTATTGGAGATGGTGAAAAACATGATATTAGCGCCACTATAATGAACTGGAATATTATTGGCGCACAATCCTTAGGGGCAGAACCAACCTCACAAACTAGTAATATACCCGATTTACCTAGCTCTCTTATACAATCAGTTGGGATCGCTATTTTAATGATCACCTTGGCCTTTGTTTTAATTGTGGCCGCAGTGATGTTTTTATACAGAACTATAGCCCTACTTTTTATAATCATAGTCTCACCCGTAGCAGTTATGTCTTGGGCCTTACCTAAATATAGTGGCCAAGGGGATAAGTGGTTAAGTAAGCTAATTAGTGAGTCTTTATATGCTCCGGCTTATTTGTTTTTACTCTATATGGTTGTGCAAATATTTAAAAATACTGACCGATCCATAAATAGCGGCCTCTCGACTCAAATAATATTCTTTATCTTAATGAACTCAATGTTACTGGCCTGTGTGTCTGTAGCTAACTTCTTTGGAGCGGAGGGGTCCAAGAAGGCAGAGGGGATAGGAAAAAGTTTTAGAGGCTTCTTTACCGGCGCCGCTGCTGGTATAGCCGGGACAGCTGGTGTTTATACCCTTGGCCGAACGGCCCAAAAAATCGCAGAGAGTGATCGATTTAAAGATCTCGATAAAAAGTGGTATGGCCGCGCTATTAAAAACATAGGTCTAGATAAAGGCCTTAAAGCTGTTTCTAGTGGTAAATACGGTTCATCATCTAACTATAATGAGAGGGTAGAAAGAAATGCTGACCGCATTACCCAATGGAAAAACCCTGAAGACCAACTAAACTATTTAACTAGTTTAAATAGTACAGACCAGAAAGCCGCCTGGAAGAAATTAAGTGATAGACAAAAAACACTCTTACAACAGAATGTAAATCACTTAGACGACAAAAATTCAAAAAAGAAAATCATTACCGACCTAATTAAAGGCATGTCCATTGAAGAACAAGAGAAAATGGATAAAGCTTTAGGTGACGCGGTAAAACAAAAATCTGAAGCAGTTGATAGATTTAATGCTGGTAGGGCGGTAGAGTTCTTTACTAAAGGTAAGGTTAGGGAGATAAAAGAATTCCATAAAAATCCTGACGGTAGTGATGATGAGTCTAGGCCAATCTATAAAACCACTCCCGATGGTAAAGATATATATGAAGATTTTGACATCAATGTTCCCGGAGCCGATACTAAAGTCAAAAAGTACTTAGCTAAAGTTAAAGATAATCAATCTACACAATTATCGAAATCTCTTAAATTTAATACTAGTGATGAAAAGAAGCTCAGTAACTTAATATTAAGGGAGCTAACACCAGGGCAAGTGATAAAATTATTAGGTGATGCTAATTTGGATAATTCCCAATACGCAAATATAACTAGTTTCATCATCAATAACCCAGGAAGCACATTGAGTCGGGTGGTGAAAAAGGTTCCCGAGATTGGCGCTAAGTTTCTACCATAAATTATGAGATTTACTCCACAACAAATAGAAGAGAGGAAAAAAATACTACCAGAAGATATTAGGGTGGCACTATCTTCTATGGATACTGGTGACAAGATTGAAGCTATCAGTACTAGACATAAGCTTCATATAGATCAGATGGGGGAGGTAAGCCGCCACACTGCCTATCTAATGTTAGGCTTATTAAAACCTTCTCAATTTATTCCTGAATTAACCACAGCTCTTCACATCCCTCAAAAAGAAGCGGTTGAAATTGCCAAAGAGGTTAATGAGCAGATTTTTAAGCCGATTCGTGAGTCGCTTAAAAAAATCCACCAACTAAATGATGCTGGGATGGGGGAAGTAGAGACCCCTAATCAAACTATTAAACCAGCCAAAACAGGTGATTTTGACGATCGTTTGGGTAAATACTTATCATCTACCCCAATTGAGCAAAACAAACCAAGCTCAATACCACCTTATACCCAAGATCCATATCGAGAGGCCATAAATTAAGTTAATTTATATGATATTATGTGGCTAAGAAAATATGAATTTTCAGGTGCCACAATTCATTGAGATTGAGGATAAAATCTTTGGTCCTTTAACTTTCAAGCAGTTTTTATATGTGGTTGGTGGGGTAGGGTTAGCCTTTATTCTGTATGTTTATTTACCTATTTATTTATCAATTATCCCAATAGTCGCCGTAGTGGGGACATCATTGATGTTGGCCTTTTTTAAGTATAATGAGCGGCCCTTTATCCAATTATTAGAATCTGCTTTTTATTACAGCTTAACCAATAAGTTATACGTGTGGAAAAAGGAGGGTAAACGTCAGCCAACCGTTGTGGCCACTAATACCCTAAACCAGTCTGAAGAGCAGTCTAAAATGAAGCTGCCTAAATTATCTAATAGTCGGCTCAAAGACTTATCTTGGAGTTTAGATGTTAAAGATTTAATCCGTTAAATATGGCCAACACTGCTAAAAATGCCAAGACCACTCAAGAGTTTCTCCCGATCCAAGAGATTAGGGATGGTGTAGTAGTACTTAAAAATGGTGGCTTAAGGTTAGTTTTAATTTGCTCTTCTCTTAATTTTTCTCTCAAATCACCAGATGAGCAACAAGCTCTTATCTTCCAATATCAAAACTTTTTAAACTCTTTGGACTTCCATGTTCAAATTTTTATCCAATCTCGCAAGCTTAATATTCAACCATACTTGATGGTTTTAGAAAAAAGATTAGCCGAGCAGAGTAATGACTTAATTAAAATCCAAACCAAGGAGTATATTGATTTTATTAAGAAATTTACTGAATCAGTAAACGTTATGGCTAAATCATTCTTTGTAATTATCCCTTTCGATCCACTTATTATTGACGTAGCCAAAGGAGGCTTTTTAAATCGTTTCCGCGGGGAGGGTAATAAATCTGCCGCCCAAACTAAAAAAGACAACTTTGAGGAGAGTAAGACCCAATTAGAGCAGCGCGCCTCGGTGGTAGAGCAAGGGTTAGCTCGGGTTGGTATCCGCACCGCCCCCTTAGGCACGGAGGAGTTAGTCGAGCTTTACTTTAAAATCTTTAACCCAGGGGAAAACGAGGTCCCAATTTTAGAATAATATGGCTATTTTAGACTTCTTAACTGGCAAAAAAGCGGCTCCTGAGCCAACTTTAGTTACCCCTATTTTACCCCAAGACATCTACGAGATGGGGGTTTTAGAGCTTAAAGATATTATTGCTCCATCGGCCTTAAGGATTACCTCTAAAGGGGTTAATTTGGGCGATAAATTAAGCCGGACCTTCTTTGTTATCTCTTATCCTAGATTTTTAACTGAGGGTTGGTTCTCGCCCGTAATTAACTTAGACAAGGTTTTTGATGTTTCAATCTTTGTCCATCCAATAGATACCAGTATTGCCCTCCGCCAACTCCAAAAAAAGGTGGCTGAGGTAGAGAGTCAGATTAGACTAAAAGAGGAGAGGGGATTAGTGCGAGACCCAGTTTTAGATGTTGCTTACCAAGATATTGAGTCGCTCCGTGACCAACTCCAACAAGCCCGGGAGAAAATTTTTGATGTTGGTGTATATATCACTATTTATGGTGACACTGATGAGGAGTTAGACAAAATTGAGACTGAGATTAAGTCTATTTTAGACTCTAAATTGGTTTATATTAAGCCAGCCCTCTTCCAACAAGAGGAGGGGTTTAAGAGTGTTGTGCCAACCGCCGATGACCTACTTAAAGTTAACTCTAAGCTTAACTCCTCACCACTTTCCTCCCTGTTCCCGTTTGTGTCTTTTGACCTAACCTCAAACAAAGGTATTCTCTATGGTATCAACCGCCAAAACTCCTCTCTAGTTCTTTTTGATCGCTTCTCGCTTGAAAATTATAACTCTGTTACCTTTGCTCAATCTGGTGCTGGTAAATCTTACGCCACCAAATTAGAGATTTTACGCAGCTTAATGTTTGATGCAGATGTTATTGTTCTTGATCCAGAGCGAGAATATGAGTATTTAGCAGAGGCAGTTGGTGGTCGCTACTTTAACATCTCCTTAACCTCAGAGCACCACATTAACCCTTTTGACCTACCCTTCCCCCGAGAGGACGAGTCACCGGCTGACGTTTTACGCTCTAACATTATTAACTTAGTTGGTTTATTTAGGATCATGTTGGGTGGCTTAACTCCAGAGGAGGACTCAATTATTGATAATGCTATCGCCGAGACTTATGCCTTAAAAGATATAACCGCCGATACCGACTACACCGGTAAGCCAGCTCCTCTCCTCTCTGACTTAGCTTTAGTTTTGGCTGGTATGGAGGGTGGTGAGTCATTGGCCCAACGCCTACTTAAATACACCCAAGGTACTTGGGCTGGTTTTATTAACAAACCAACTAACGTTGATATTAATAAAAACTTTGTTGTCTTCTCGGTCCGAGATATGGAAGACGAGCTCAAGCCAGTGGTTATGTATATTGTGATGCACCATATTTGGAACTCGATTAGGCGCAACTTAAAAAAACGCCTCTTAGTTGTTGACGAGGCTTGGTGGATGATGAAGGCCGAGGACACAGCCTCCTTCCTCTTCTCTTTGGTAAAACGAGGACGTAAATACTTTTTAGGTGTTTCTACTATTACTCAAGATGTTGAAGACTTCTTAAAATCTCCTTACGGTACACCAATTATTACCAACTCATCTATCCAATTACTACTTAAACAATCGCCGGCCTCTATTGATGTTGTGCAAAAAACTTTTAACTTAACTGATGAGGAAAAATTCTTGTTATTAGAGTCCCAAGTAGGGGAGGGTATCTTCTTTGCTGGTTTAAAACACGTGGCGATTAAAATTATTGCCTCTTATACAGAAGACCAGATTATTACATCTGATCCGTCGCAAATTTTAGCCATCCGCAAATCCCGAGAAGAACTTAAAGCTAGCCAAAACATCTAAACATGGACGACATTAAAAAACCAAAAACAAAAGATGAAGACCGAGGCCCAAAAGATAAAGATGGTGATAAGGTAATTAATGGAAATGACCCTAAGCAGGAGCCGCCACAACCTAAAAAATTAATTGGCACTAGTTTTTGGATAATGTTGTTTATTGTTATTATTAAAGATTTAATAGATGTAGTGGCTGATTTTTCAGTTGTTTTTTCAGTAATTGCTCCAATTACCGGCTTTATTGTAACGCTAATCTTATGGTTTTATTATTACTTAAGTGGAGTTAAAGCTTCAACTAAAACTGTTTCGACTTTTGTTATTACCAGTATAATTGGATTAATCCCTTTTATTAATTTACTACCAGAGACAGCCTTAAACCTTATTTTAACTAGGACGTTTGAGAATAATCAGAAACTTCAAAGAGTTGCTAAATTAGTTTCAGTTAAAAGTACTGCCAAATCAGCAATTGAAGCGGTATAATTAAATTATGGTTAAATTACTGAAGATTTTAATATTATTAACAATTATCTTAACCTCCTTTAGAATTTTTGCTTTTACTGAAAATACTGTGGGTGGGAATGTTTATAGCCAAGTTTTACCAAATGACCCATCACCAAACCAGGATGTATCTATTAACTTAACTAGTTATGATTTTAATCTTGATTTAAGTCAAATAGTTTGGACTATAAATAATCAAATCGTGGCAAGTGGTTTAGGTTTAAAAAAAATAAATTTTAAACTAGGGAATCAAAATTCACCATCTATAGTAAATGTTTCAATTGTTAGTCCATTAGGACAAAGAGTCTTAAAAACTTTCAATTTTAATCCCGGAACAGTTGATTTATTATGGCAAGCAAACACTTATACTCCTAGTTTTTATCAAGGCAAATCTCTACCATCATTAGGTAGTACTATAAAACTACTAGCTATACCAAATATTACTGATGGACAAAAAAATAAGATTCCAGATTCAAGGTTAGTTTTTAATTGGTATAAAAATGACAAATTATTAAGTGAATCATCTGGTATTGGCAAAAATACAACTGATATTAAATTAGATAACATTATTAGCCAAACAAATATTAAGGTCAATGTTTCATCCTTAACTGGTAATAGCGCCGTTGGCAGTACTACTATTAGGGTCGTTAATCCTCAAGTAATTTTCTACCCCAACAATTCCAGTTCGACTATTTATAGCGCTCTAGGAAACGTTATAAGTGGTGGCTCTGTGGTTAATATAATTGCTGAACCATATTATTTTTCATTAGATGACTTAATCAACCAGTCAATAATATTCCAGTGGCTAAGCGGTAATAAAATAATATCTAATACCCCCAACTTATACTTAGACAACAATAGGCCAAATTCACTACCCTTAACCCTTGTAGTTTCAAACCAAAATTCAATTCTACAAAAGGTATCTAAAGATGTTACAATTCTATTAAATCCAAATGATAACAGCGCGGGATTTTAGACTAATACTAACAAGTACCTTAGCCCTAGGTGCAGGTTTTATACTGTGGCCAAAGTTTATTTTAGCTGCCACCACCCAAGGATACACCTTCCTAGATCCATCTGTTTTTGGTTTAAACGGTGGGCAAGGTATTGATTTTATTGGTTATGCTAAATTAATTTATCAAACCATCTTAAGTGTGGTGGTTGTTATGTCAATTATTATGGTGGCAATGGGGGGGATGGAGTATATTGCAAGTGGTGCTGGGGGAGCTAAGAGTGAGGGTAAGCAGAGGATTACAAATGCTTTAATTGGCTTACTTATTGCTTTAACTTCTTATTTAATTTTAAATACTATTGATCCTAGTTTTGTAAATTTTAAATTAAGTCTTTCTAAAATACAGACCGTAAGCACCCCGAGTATACCTAGTACTGGAAATAATCCAAGTAATTCTACTGGGGGTGGGCCTAGTAGTGGGGGAGGGCCAACCCAATATCCTAGTGGCACATTATCTGAAGCAGATGCTAGGAATCAATTGGCCGCGGCTGGTATTTCTGTAAATAAAAATCCTTGCCCGGATGGCGTTCCATATACTAGTGTATCTGGTGGTTGCACTAACTTAGGTGGATTAAGCCAAGAAAGTATTAACCAAGTTATTAATCTTAAACAAAATTGTAATTGCCAAGTAATAGTAACTGGTGGGACAGAAGGAGGGCATTCACCTGGTGGTTTTTATGGAGCACATACACCAGGCGGGACAGCTATTGATATTGGGCGTAATACGTCACTAGACAACTATATTCAAAACAATGGTGGTTCTCCAACAATGTCCCAAGGTAGGCCTATTTATCAAATAAATGGACGTAAATACTGGAGAGAAGATGATCTTCATTGGCACAGTTATTAAATAAAAGTTTATGAAAATTACTAAAAACCAACTTATTGCTGTCGTAATTGTTTTAATAGTAATTTTAGGTGGTTATTGGTTTTTAAGTCGCTCTAATCAAACCACAAACACAGTTCAAACGGCTCCATCTCCTGTTAATTCATTTTTTCCGACCACTGCAATTAAAAATATTGTTACCACAATTAGTAGTGTAATAACCTCAACCTCTACTAACAACCCTGGAGGAGATCCATCTTTTGATCAATCGCCAAAAAAAGATTTTGATATTTTAAAGGCTCACAAAATAGCTGACGGCCCTATTGATGATTTTATCTTTACCAATACCACCGGCTCTACAACTATCGCTTATATTAATAAAAAATCTGGCTCAATAAATTTTTTACCAGCAGGCGCTTCTAGCACTAAGTTGTCTATATTAACTAGCACTAGTACTAATATTTACTCTCCAGATGGTAAACAATTATTGACTATTAAAAACACTAGTGATGGTCTAATAGGGGAGGTAACTAATCTAAAAACTAAATTAACCACCAAAGTTACCTTATCTCCACTCACTGATTGGTTAGTTGCTTGGCCAGAATTAAATAACTTAAGTCTCCAAAGTAAACCATCTTCTGGGGTTAGTGGTTTTACTTTTACCTTCAACTTAAAAAATAAATCCACCTCTAAAGTTTTAGGACCACTTAATGGACTAAACAGCCTAATTAGCCCTGATGCTTCTAAAATTATTTACTCCACTAATGAAAATGGGCAAATTAATACTGGGTTAGCAATTATTAGTAAAAATACTAATGTCTTAGGGATAAAAACATTAGTAGATAAGTGTATTTGGAAAGATAAAAAATACGTTATTTGTGCTGTTACCAATAAATACCAAACAGCTAATTACCCTGACGCTTGGTACCAAGGATTAACCTTCTTCAATGATGATATTTGGCTCATAAACACAGATAACCTAGAGTCTTATTTAATCAGTATTTTTGGACAGCCCTTAGCTAGTGATCCAGTTGACGCAATAAATCTAAAAATTAGCCCGGATGGTAAAACTCTTTATTTTATAAACAAAAGAGATAGTAGCTTATGGAGTTTTGATATCAGACACGCCTTTTAATTCTAATGCTCTCCGTTTAACAATAAGTTCGTGACCAATAGTAAACAAGTTACTAGTAATCCAATAAAGAGATAGGGCGGATGGTAGGGCAGAGGCAACAAACACAATCATTAATGGCATCACATAACGCATTTGCATATTCATACTTCTATTTAAATCATCTTTAAATGACGGCACATCGTCAGTATTACGAGGTGGGAGAGGCGGTACAGCTAACTTCATTTGTAAAAATTGACTAAACCCAACCAATAAAGCTAGGGGTAAACTTTTTTTAGTCACATCCAATAAACCAAGGAAGAGGTGCTGGATTGATTCTGGGGCAGGAATAAAGCCATATAAAACATCTGGGTTTATTTGAATACTACCTCTAAAAACATAGAAGAGTGATAAAATTATTGGCAATTGAATTAAAACTACTACAAAGCTAGTAAGTGGATTAATACCATTTTCCCGATAAAGAGCGAGGACTTTTTTGGTTTGTGTCTCTTTATCATCTTTATGTAGCTCTTTAATTTTATTTAACTCAACTTCTATACCCTTCATCTTCTTTTGGGTAGTTAGAGATTTATGATAAAGAGGGTAGAGAAGTAGTCTAACAATAATAGTTAATAAAATTATCGCTAGCCCCAGATCTTGATGGGGTAAATTAACCGCCAAAAAAACTAAAGCGTTATAAAGTGGTTGATAAAAAATAGCCTTTAAAATACCAAGTATCATACTATTTATTTAATTAATTGATTTAAATCTTCCTTTAAAGCCTTTAAAGTTGGGTTAGGTGGTGTTTTAACCCTTAATCCAATCAATAAGGCTTGGTTAGATTCTAACACCCCCTTAAACATACCCAGAAGGCTTCTAACGCGCCGTTTAATCAAATTACGGTCGGCGGCCTTAGGAACCATTTTTTTGCTTATTTGGAAGTAAATTTTAGGGTCTGTAGCCTTAGATTTAAGGACTAAAGACACATAAAGATAACGGCCAGAAAACCGTTTTAAGACCTTTTTAGGCTTATTACGCCCCTGTGGGGGCAACATAGTTAAACAGCCAACTTAGCGCGCCCTTTTTGGCGACGCCGTTTTAGGACCCTTTGGCCGTTTTTACTCTTAGAACGGACCAAGAAACCGTGGGTTTTGGCGCGTTTACGCTTTTTAGGCTGGTAGGTTACAGACATTGAGATGATTATAGCCTTTATTGTAAAAACTGCAAGTATTTAGTATTAATTGACAAGGTAATCCACTAGTTGTTCACAGTGTATAAAGGTTTGATAACCTACCCCCTAAAGCCTATAATGAGGCCCATGTTTGATACCAAACAACTTTGGGATAAGGTTTTGGCCGACGTTGAATTAACCATCTCTAAAGCTAATTTTGGTACTTGGTTTAGAAACACCTTCATTGCTAAACATGACGATGGGATCATTTATGTTAGTGTCCCTAACACCTTTGTTAGAGATTGGTTAGCTAATAAATACCATAAATTAATCCTTAAATCCTTACGGGAGGCTAATAATGAGATCCGAGGTGTTGATTACACTATTACTAAGATTGATGCCACCCCAAAACCCCAAATAATTAAGAGTCCATCTTTAGATCTTAATACTTTAGGTTTAAATGATTTTTATATTAATCGTGATAGTAATTTAAACCCTAAATACTCTTTAGATAATTTTATTGTTGGGACCTTTAATGAGGTGGCTTACGCCGCTTCACAAGCAGTAATTAAGAATCCAGGAATGACTTATAACCCTCTATTCATTTATGGCCCAACAGGTTTAGGTAAAACTCACTTAATCCAAGGTACAGGTAATGCTATTAAAAAGAATTTTGAGTCGAAGAAGATTTATTATGTCACTTCAGAAAATTTTGGTTTAGATTTTGTTAGTTCTCTCCATAACAATAAAATTAATCAATTTAAAGAAAAATATCGTAAATATGACATTTTAATAATGGACGATGTCCAATTCTTCTCTCGAAGGGAAAAATCTCAAGAAGAATTATTCCATTTATTTAATCATTTTTATGAGAATAATAAGCAAATTATTTTCTCTTCAGATAAACCACCTAAGTATATCCCTGACATTGAGGACCGAGTTAGATCTAGGTTGGAGGGGGGAATGATTGCTGATATCTCTAAACCAGATTATGAGTCTCGTTTAGCTATTTTACAGTCAAAAATAAAGGATTTAGAGTTTGAAATTAGTAACGAAATTATTGAGTATTTAGCCTCTATTGTTCAAGATAGTATTAGAGAGTTAGAAGGCTCATTAAATTCAGTGGTTTGCCATATCCAACTTAAAAAACGGGGGATTAGTTTAGTGGAAGCTAAAAATTTAGTTAAAAACAACCTAAAACCACAAAAATCAGTTTCTATTAAAGATGTCCTAAAAATTGTAGCTGAATTCTATAATATTGAAGAAAAATCACTTTATGAGAAAACTAGGCGTAAAGAGGTTGTTAAACCTCGCCAAGTAGTCATGTACTTATTACGGGAAGATTTTAACACTTCTTATCCTTATATTGGCCAAAAATTAGGTGGTCGTGACCACACTACAGTTATTCATGCTTATGAAAAAATTAAAAACGATATAAAAGTTGATCAATTACTTAATCAAGATGTGAATAAGATTAGAGAATTACTGTATAACTCTCAATAAATAGTGGATAAAAATAAAAAATATTTTATGAACTACTACTTATTAACAAATAAAATTATAAATATCCCCAATTTAAATTTTAAAAAATCTTTTAATTATAAAGATATTATTAACTTATCCAGTTAATCACATACTATTATTCTTATTATTCTCTATTTATAAATAAATAATATATACCTTATGAAAATAGAATGTTTAATAAATAAAATAAAACCATTAGTGATTGCTGCAGAGAAGGTGACTGCTAAAAATCATTCATTACCAGTTTTAAGTTTAATTGTTTTAGAAGCTTCTAATAATAACTTAAAAATTAAATCAACTAACCTAGAGGTTGGTTTAGAAGCTTTTTTACCAGTAAAAGTTATATCTCCTGGTCATTTAGCTGTTAATGCACAAGTTTTTAGTCAATTCCTTAATTTAAGTACTAAAAATGATGATAAATTAGAAATGGAATTAGTTGATAATAATTTAATTCTAAAAACTAGCCAATCAACTTCAACGTTAAAAACTTACCCTATAGATGATTTCCCAATCATTCCTAAAATAAAAAATGAGGAAGATTTAATTATTCCACTAATAGATTTTATTACTGGGGTTAAATCGGTTATTTATGCTTCAGCTACCTCTGATATAAAACCAGAGATAGCTAGCGTTTTTATTTATCAAAAACAAGATTATTTAGTTTTTGTGTCAACTGATTCATTTAGGTTGGCTGAAAAGAGTATTAAATATAGCTCTAATATATCTTTTCCTTCTTTAATTATCCCAATTAAAAATATCTCAGAGATATTAAGAGTTCTTGAAGATGAGAGTGGTGAATTAAAGATAAAAGCATCTGAAAATCAAATATCATTTTTAACTAATAACTTCCACCTCACTTCTAGGGTTATTAATAGTAACTTCCCTGATTATCAACAAATTATACCTAAAGACTTTAAAACAGAAATTGAGTTAGTTAAAGATGATTTTATTAATAGTTTAAAATTATCTAATATTTTTAGCGATAAATTTAATCAAATTACCATTAAAACCACGGAATCACGAGATGGTTGTGAAATATACTCACATAATCAAGAGGTAGGGGATAATAAAACAATAATAAAAGCGGTTATTATAGGTAATGATATATCAGTAAACTTTAATTCTCGTTTTATCACTGATTCTTTAGGGTGTTTTACTGATAATAAGGTAAAACTATGTTTTAGTGATAAAAATCGCGCTACGCTTATTTTAGGCCTTAATAATAGTAGTTTTAAATACTTAGTAATGCCTGTTAATAGGTAATAATGAAAAAAATAAGTGATTTTATAAAAGTTGATCAGTTATCTAAAAATTCTTTTTTTGAACTTGGTATTAAAGATAAGTTTAAAGAATTAATTAATAGTGAGTATAAAATAAATTTAAATACTTCTGATATAAAAATTAAAGATAAGGTAATTTTAATTAAAGGTAATAGTAAATTAAAGACAAGAATTTTATTAAATAAAAATAATATTCTAATTAAACTTAATGGTTTAATTAGAGATATTAAATAGTTTTACCGTTTGATCACTATTATTTTTAATAGTATCTGAAATAACTACTCTAAAATCATTTTCACCAGGATTTATTGAATCTACAGGTAAATCTAAATTAATACTTGATGGTAAATTATTTAAACTTTTTATTAAGGTATTATTTAAGTAAAAATCAGCCTTAGTAATAGGATTAACTGCTTTAGTTAAACTAAAACTTGCAGTTATTGGTTTTGTTAGGTCTAAAGTTTGTCCATCAGTAGGGTTAATAATTTTAAATTCTGGAGCTAAGCCAGGTAAGTGGATATTATCTGTTTCTTTAGGAATAATATCTGTAGTCTCGTTTTTGATATTATTATTGGCGGCCCACTGTAAAACTGGACCTTCCCATAATTTAAATTGAGGATCTGAACTTGGGTTTATTGGTACTGGACCAGTCGGGTTATTTTTGTTAATCCAGTATAAAATTGAGTGAACTTGCGTTACTACATGTTCCTCTTTTGTCTCATTAGGAGTGTAATCAGTTGCTAATTTTTTACTAATTGTGTCTATAAAGTAATTTTGATTTCCCCTCCAAAAACCTCTTAAAACTGGTTTTAAATTAGGGTCGACTGGTGTTGGTTGGGGGAATGATTCTATTGGAGCATCTTTTAAATATTCCTTCATAAAAGCATTCCACATTGGGACGATAATAAATCCAGCAATTTGTTTATCCATTGGACTGTTGTCGTTATTTCCAGCCCAAGCGCCAACGGTAATACTTGGTGTGTAACCCATTACCCAAGCGTCACGATAATCATTAGTAGTACCAGTTTTATCTGCTACATCTCTACCAGGGAAGTAAAGTGGAGAATTTAATCCAAAAGCTGGCGCCCTGGCATTATTATCACTTAAAACACTAGTGACCAAACGAGCAATATTACTATCTATTACAGGTTGAGGGTTAGCCTTCCATTCCTCTAAGGTTTGACCTTTAGAATCTTCAATCTTTAAAATACTACCGATATCATTTTTAACTCCATCATTAGCAAAAACAGAGTAAGCCCCAGTTAATTCTAATGGCGTAACCTCACCACCACCTAATACTAAGGTTAACCCATAACGATTTTTATCAGTTAGAGTGGTAATACCAAAACGTTTAGCATTACTTAAAACATCATTCAATCCGGCTAAGTATAAAATTTTAACAGCTGGGACGTTTCTAGATTGAGCTAAGGCGTTACGTAAACTAATTGGGCCTAAATATTTTCCGTCATAGTTTTCTGGTGTATAGCAATCTGGAGGACAATTGGTTGAGAATTGGGTTGGAACGTCAAAAAGGACAGTGTCAGGGGTGTATCCTTTTTGGAAGGCAGTAGCATAAACAAATGGTTTAAAAGCAGAACCAGGCTGTCTTTTAGCTAGGGTAATATTAAAATTACCTTCATGATCTGTATCAAAATAATCTTTTGATCCAACCATCACTAATATTTGGCCAGTTTTTGGATCAATTGCCACCATACCGGCATTTTTTGCATTATAGTTTTTAGCATTACTCTCAGCGTAAGTTTTTACAATTTCTTGAGCTTTTTCTTGTAATTTCCAATCTAAACTAGTTATAACTTTAAAACCTTGGGTCTCTACTGCCTCACGGCCATATTTGTTCTCTAAATATTGCAAGACATAAAAAACAAAATGAGGCGCTTTGATACCGCTCTCGTCTAAAGGTTTAAACTCAACTTTCTCGGCTTTGGCTGAAGCTTCTTGATTGGCTGTAATAAAACCAAGTTCACGCATTCTTTTTAAAACTAGATTTTTACGATCATCTAATTTATCTTTATGGCTACCGTAAGGGGAATAGTAAGTTGGCGCTTGTGGTAATGCAGCTAAATAAGCTGCTTCCGCCAAAGTTAGATCAGAAGCCTTTTTATTAAAAAAGGTTTGGGCGGCCTCTTGAATACCGTAAATACTTCCACCATAAGGTGTTTCATTTAAATAAAGAGCTAAGATGTCATCTTTCTTCATTGCTCGCTCTAATTTAATTGCCAACACCCACTCCTTAATCTTACGAGAAATAGTTTTATCCTTTGTAAGAAGTGTGTTTTTGATTACTTGTTGAGTGATAGTTGACCCACCTTGCTGTAATTCTCCAGTAATAATATTTATTAAAACTGCCCTTAATGTGGCCAATGGCTCTACTCCATGATGTTGATAAAAGTTGGCATCTTCAATAGCAATAGACGCTTTTTTAGCATAATCAGAAATTTCATTTAAAGACACTATAGTCCTTCTAACCTCACCGTGGACATCATAAAGTAAAACCTCACCAGTCCGATCGTAAATTTTAGTTGACTCGCTAATTGATTGCTCTTTAAAAAATGAGTCAAAATCAGGGATGTTTATAGTTGCCGCCCAAATAATTGAGAGACCAACAAAAAGGAAGCCAAGACCCCCTAAGATAAGGGTAGTTTTAATTAAGAATAGGCGCCAAGGGCCGTTTTTACGCATTAATGACCAATATTATATCATCTAGCTTACTTGGCAACTATGTGGTAAATTGCCGTTATCAACACTTTTATTTTATGTCTAATATTTTAACTAGGGGGGTAGAAACAATTTTACCCAGTAAAGAGGCTTTATTGGAGCGATTAGATCAGGGTAAGATTAAACTTTATTTAGGTATTGATGCAACAGGGCCGACTCTCCACTTAGGTCACTTAGTATCTTTGTTAAAATTGCGCGATTTTCAACAAGCTGGTCACGAGGTTGTTGTTTTGTGGGGGGATTTTACTAGCCGAATTGGTGATCCTACTGATAAATTAGCCGCCCGCCAAATTTTAACTCCTGATGAAGTAGAAAATAATTTAAAAGATTATCGCCGACAGGTTTTATTAATTTTAGATGAGGACAAAACAACCTTCCGGCGTAATAGTGAGTGGTTTGATAGGATGTCAGCTCAAGACCTACTTACTTTAGCAACAGAGTTTACTGATAAGGATTTAACCGACCGAGATATGTTTGTAGAGAGAAAAAAGCAAGGTAAACCAGTTTATGCTAATGAGCTTTTCTACCCCTTGCTCCAAGGTTATGACAGTGTGGCCTTAGGTGTTGATTTAGAGGTTGGTGGTAATGACCAACTCTTTAATATGCTTTCTGGCCGTGATTTATTAGCTAAAAGAGGTAAGGAAAAATTTGTTTTAGCTAATAAATTACTAACCGATCCAACTGGTAAGAAGATGGGTAAAACTGAGGGCAATATGGCCAAATTAACTGACTCGGCTAATGATATTTTTGGCAAAATAATGAGTTGGCCAGATACCCTAACCCCCTTAGGTTTAGAGATCTTAACTAGGTTGCCAAAAGGGGAGTGTGAAGAACTTTTAGCCGGTCATCCTAAGGCGGCCAAATTAGCCTTAGCTCAAGCAGTGGTGAGTTTAATTTATGGCCCCGCGGCGGCCGGTGAGGCTAAGGATCAATTTGAGGCCACCTTCTCTAGTGGTGAAGCAACTATTGAACCAGTAGTTATAATTGCCGCCGCCGGGGCTAAATTAGCTGATGTTTTAGTGGTTGAGGGGCTAGTTAAATCTAAGTCTGAATTCCGCCGTTTAGTAGAGCAAAACGGGGTAGAAATTGAGGGGGAGAAATTGTCTGACCCAGACTACGAGATTTTAAGTGAGGTCAGTGGTCGTTTGGGGGCTCATCGATTTATTAAAATCAAATTACTATAAAACAAATTAAAACCGCCCCAAGTTTTATCTTGGGGCGGTTTTTAGATCTTATTTATTCTTCATCACCCATCTCGTCATCATCGCCAGATTCTTCTTCATCTAACTCCTCATCCATTTCCTCCTCTAACCCAGTATCTTCATTGGACATCATCTCATCGTCCATAAATTTAATTAAAAATTTATTTTGTTAATCCCCAAGTATTTACCCCAGGAATCGACCTTTATTTTAAGTCCTTCCTTTTTATCATAGCCTGATTTTTTTGCAAATTTTAGCCCCCTAAAGTGTGGATAAACGATTACCTAAGTGATTTAGGTGAGTTAGAGCTACTGCCACAGCGTCGTACTCATCATCATATTTAGGCTCTTTAGGGAATTTAACTAAACGCTTAACCATGGTTGTTACTTGATTTTTATCGGCGTTACCGTAACCAGCCACTCCCATTTTAATAATTTGGGGCGAGTATTGATAAAGTTTAATTTTTTGCTCACCAGTTAAAAACATAATCATCCCTCTCACCTCCGCCACCTTAAGAGCGGTGGTTTGGTTTTTACTAAAAAAAATCTCTTCCATCGCTATTGAATCTGGTTGATAAGAGTTAAAAATATTTTTTAACTCTAAGCCTAAGGTGTGTAGTCTGGTGGGGAAGTCGTCTTTAGGTTTAGAACTTAAACAAGTAGAAAAACTTAAAACTCCATTTATAAATACTGCTACCCCCAAACGATCATAACCAGGATCTAATCCAATTATAGTCATGAGGCATTAGTGTAAATATTTTTAATATCATCGTGATCATCTAAGGCAGTTATTAAGTCACTTAATTTTTGATTATCCTCTGGAGAGATAGGTAAGGTAGAGTTGGGTGAGTAGCCTTCAGTAGTTTTAGTAAAAGCCCAAGCCGCACTACCTTGACCACCTAAATTGGCACCAAAGTCTGACAGCAAGTGTTTAATCTCTGGAGTGGTCCGGTTTTTATTATCGGTAATACCCTCAATAATCATTGCTACACCACCTGGGCCATAAGCCTCGTATAAAACCGCTTCATAAGCGGCGCCGCCTACGCCGGCGCCTCGAGCAATAGCCCGATCAATATTGTCGTTAGGCATATTAGCAGCCCGAGCCCGATCAATAGCACTCCGTAGACCGGGGTCATTTTTATCGCCCCCACAACGCTTAGCCTCCACAGCAATAGACTTACCAAGCATGGAGAAGATTTTGCTCCGCTTAGCATCCACGGCGCCCTTTTTGTGTTTAATTTGTGTCCATTTATTATGTCCCGCCATAAAATATAATCTACAATAATGAACCTTGTTTGTCTTTTGGCAACTCGCGACCAAGGTGGAAGTAAGCTTTAGGGGTAGCCACTCGGCCACGGGGTGTTCGTTCTAGGAATCCAAGTTGGATTAAATAGGGTTCATAAACTTCCTCCACTGTGGCCTCTTCCTCGTGGGTGGCAGTAGCTAGGGTAGAGAGGCCTACTGGTCCACCCGCAAATTTATCAATTAAAACCTCTAAGACGGCCCGATCACTCTTGGTTAGGCCTACTTCATCAATCCCGAGTAAATTAATAGCCTCCCGCACATTTTGAGGACTAATTGCTTCTTTTTTAACTTGAGCTAAGTCGCGACAACGTTTTAAAAGATGGTTAGCAATACGAGGTGTAAAGCGACTGCGTTTAGCAATCTCCCTTAAACCATCAAGGGTTACCTCAATGTTTAAAATTTTGGCCGAGCGATCTAAGATTTTTATTAAATCCTCTTCAGTGTAAAAATCTAATTTAAAAGTTCCACCCGAGAAACGAGAGCGGAGCGGGGAGGAGAGGAGTGCTACTCTAGTGGTGGCGGCAATTAAGGTAAAAGGTGGTAAGGCTAATTCAATAACTCGAGCGCCGGGCCCTTTACCTAAAATAATATTTAAACTCCCAGCCTCCATGGCAGGGTAAAGAACCTCCTCCACCGCTTTATTTAAACGATGAATCTCATCAATAAACAAAACATCGCCAGCTTGGAGGTTGGTAATAATTGAGGCAAGGTCGCCAACCTTCTCAATTGTTGGGCCAGAAGTATTTTTTAAATTAACCCCCATCTCTTTAGCAATTAAGTGGGCGAGAGTGGTCTTACCTAAGCCAGGCGGACCGTAAAATAAGAGGTGTTCTGGCGGGTGGTTGCGCTCCTTAGCGGCCTTTAGTAAGATGGACAGGTTGTTTTTTATCGCTGCTTGACCAACATACTCCTCCCACCCGCTCGGGCGGAGGGAAGAATCGAGGAAACTATCTTCAGGGCGATTGCTTGACATATAATCTATTTTATGCTAGTATCTGCAAAGATCAAGCTCATAAACCTCCGAGCAATTTAAGCCGGAACGCTTAACGGGTTTTGGTGATAGGACGTGCTGGTTCCTCGCTTTGACGAGGGTGACTGTCACTATCCTTGAGCAATTACCTAACTTAAGTAGCACTACTTAAGGGATTGCTCGGAGGTTTATGCCCTTGATCAGGAGTTAAAGATCTAAATTATCTCTTGGTTCAAATCAACTACGCGAGCGACTTCATCTAAACTTGTTTCTCCTTGCAATACTTTAATTATACCATCCTGCCTCATGTCGAGGATATTTTGCGGTTTAGCCGCAATTTTTATTTCTCGCTCGCTAGGGTTATTTATGGCTACATTAGCTACAGCCTCGTCCATTAAAATAGCCTCAAACAAACCCTCGCGCCCCTTGTAGCCGGTGTTATTGCACTTAGGGCAACCCACCGCCCGATAAATTTTGCCAGTTTGTGGTGGGACTAAGTCGGGGCGCTTAGTTTTAATACTGGCCACCACTGCTTTAATTAGTCTATCCTCATCAGGTTGCAAGGTATCCTCCTTTTTACAATAAACACAAAGTTTACGGACTAAGCGTTGAGCAATAGAGATATTAAGCGCCGAGCTCATAATTTTAGGATTTATACCTAAATCAATTAAGCGGGGGATAGTACCGGCGGCATCATTGGTGTGGAGGGTAGAGAAAACCAAGTGGCCAGTTAAAGATGAGTTAATGGCAATCTTAGCCGTTTCCGAGTCGCGGATCTCGCCAACCATAATAATGTCTGGGTCTTGGCGTAAAGCGCTACGCAAACCAGAGAGGAAGGTGTAACCCTTACTAGGATTAGTTTGGGTTTGATTTATCCCGGCCAAGTGATACTCAATTGGATCCTCAATCGTGATAATTTTATTTTCTGACGTGCTAACCTCACGGAGGAAGGCGTAAAGAGTAGTTGTTTTACCCGAGCCAGTTGGACCAGTTAGTAAGATAACACCATTTGGCTTGCGGATCTCTTGGTCAAAAATCTTAAGCAATGAAGCTTCTACACCTAAGGTTTTAAAGGTGAGCTTAATTGTCTCAGGGTTTAAAACTCGGAGTACAATAGACTCGCCATAAGCGCCGGGTAAAATACTCGTTCTAATCTCCATCTCAATACCACCAACTTTAATCGAGAAGCGACCATCTTGCGCCGCTTGCTTAATGTTTAACTTTAAACCAGAGACTAATTTAATCCGTGAGAGGATCGGCTGATAAACTCGTCGGTCTAAATTGGCTACATCCTCCAAAACGCCGTCTAAGCGATAACGTAAACGGATAACCTCCTCCTCTGGCTCGAGGTGAATATCTGAAGCATCGGTAACCAAGGCGCCAGCGAGGAAGGTCTCTACGATCCCAGTGATGCCACCACCTTTTAAAGTTAACTCCGCCTGCTTAGCGATCTCGTCTTGAACATCACTAAGCGTCTTCATGGTTTTTAACTGCTCGGTAATGGTCTCGTTGGAGATATCAATAACGCCAATATCGGTGGGCGCAGAGTTTATAATCTCGGCGTAACGCTCCCAAGCGTGCTTTAAGCTGGTAACCGAGCAAACATAGAGATTAACTTTAAAGTTTTTATTCTCTAAGTCGGCAATAATCTCTTTAACAGCGTCACTGGTGGGAGATAAAGCGGCTAAATATAACTCCTTACCCTTAACACGGAAGAGGGCAATGTTAGCAGCGCGCGCCTCAACCTCAGGGATTAAACGTAAAGCGTCGGTGTTGATAGGGGTTTTTGAAAGATCAAGATAGGGCCGGCCGTATTTGGCGGCTAAAATCTCCGCCAACTCCTCCGCCTCTTTTAAATGTAAATCAGAGAGTTGTTTATCAGACTTATCTTCATTGAAGTTGATCATCCCTTACAGTTTAGTCTGGATTGACCGCAAAAACAATTTACGCGGCCATCTGATCTCATTCCTAGCACTCAAAGCTTATCCACACAACCTTGTAAAACAGGGGATTTGTGCCATAAGCCACCTTACTTAAGGGTATTTGACAAAATAACAGTTTAGGTGTATAATATAAGTAGTAGAGTATAGATGGACCTTGGTAAAAATGGCCCAAATAGGGCTAAAAATAAGGGAGAATGTAGAATGTTTAAGCATTTTTTGCTGGTGTTGGTAGTGGCTGGTTTGGTTCTCGCGCAGGGTTGTGCGACGACGACTGGGCCGGCGACGGTAATAAATCCGGCCACTGGTCAGGTGGTGGACGTGCCGTCCGGTAATCGCGTCATTGTGGTTACCCCGGGAGACCCGACCTTGCGCTCTGGTGCGTCGAGTGATGTGTACCGCCATGTGGAAACCATGGCGGAAATCAATCAACGCGCCAACGCCGACCAGCTCCGCTACCAAGCGGAGAAAGATAGGAATCAATCCTATCTTCAGCAAAACATTGTCAGGGAGGCGAGCCAAAACTTGCAAACTTGGCAGCGCGAGCGGACATACCGCTCGCAGAACTTGCAGCGGACAGTGAGTGATTTGACTCGGAGCTACTACAGCTCGCAGGGTCAGAAAACTTACTCGGCACCGCGGCAAACCGCACCGCGACCAATATTCTTCCCGCGCCCGCGCTAAGCGCGGGCGCCCTCAATCGCTAGCTTGGGTCTCCCAGGCTAGCGATTTTTTTTATGTTAAACTAGCCCTAATGCAAGTAACCACCCATTCTCCTGAAGAGACGGCCGATTTGGCGGCGGAGGTACTCCGTCGCTTAGGGTGCGGTACACGAGCTAGAGTTTTAGGTCTCCGTGGCGATTTAGGTGCGGGTAAAACCACCTTCACTCAAAGTTTGGCCAAGTCTTTAGGTGTAACTGAAGTGGTTACCAGTCCAACTTTTATTATTGAGAAGGTTTATCAACTAGCCTCTAACGCTCCTTTTCATCATCTTGTTCATGTTGATGCTTATCGTTTAGAATCACCGGCCGAGTTGGCCCATTTAGGTTTTGATGATTTGTTGGCCGATACTGGTAATTTAATTGTGGTGGAGTGGCCCGAGCGGGTAGAGGAGTTATTACCACCAGAGACAATTTATTTTGACTTTGAGTTTATTGATGATCATACTCGCCAAATTACTTATGAAGAGCGCCACTAAAAATAACCAAAATATTAAGACTCTGGTGTTGTTTGATGCTCACGCTATTTTACATCGGGCGTATCACGCTATGCCCGACTTTGCCACCAGCACCGGCCAGCCCTCGGGTGGTTTATATGGTTTGGCCACTATGTTGATGAAGATTATTAACGAGTTAAAACCAGATTACATGGCGGCTTGTTATGATCGCGCCGAAGAGACTTTTAGAAAGCAGGTTTATAAGGAGTATAAAGGCACGCGCGCTAAAACTGATGATGAGCTAGTGGCTCAAATGGAGCGCTCGCGAGAGATCTTTGCCGCCTTCCATATCCCAGTTTATGATCACGCTGGTTTTGAGGCCGACGATATTATTGGCACAATTGTGGAGCAAACCAAAGATCAAACTAATTTAAGAGTGGTTATTGCTTCTGGCGATATGGACACCCTCCAATTAGTAGATGGCGACAGAGTGATTGTTTACACTTTAAAGAAGGGGATTAATGACACTATTTTATACAATGAGGGTGCGGTTAAAGAGCGTTTTGGTTTTAAACCGGCCTTACTCCCAGATTACAAGGGCTTACGCGGGGACCCGTCAGACAACATTATTGGCGTGCCAGGTATAGGTGACAAAACCGCTAGTGAGTTGGTGCAAAAGTTTGGCACTGTTGAGCAATTATATAAAAAAATAACTAAAAATGAGGCCGAGCTTAAAGCGGCGGGGATTAAGGTGCGGATGATCGATTTATTAAAACAAAATGAGGATGAAGCTATTTTTTCTAAAACTTTAGCCACCATTCGTCGCGATGCGCCAATTAAATTTGTTTTACCATCTCAAGTGTGGTTAGAGACTTATACGCCAGCCGCGGCTGAGAAAATTTTTACCGAGCTAGAGTTTAAGAGTTTAATTACTCGGGCTAAAAACTTATTAAATGAGGTTGCTGGCAAAAGCGCTGAAACAATTAAGGAGGAAGAAGAAAAAGTAGAGGAGGAAGTATCTAAGGAGTTGGCGTTGGCGGTGTGGTTGTTGGACTCTAGTTTAAATAATGCCACCGCCGATGACGTTAAGCGTTTGGGCGGTGAGGCTAATATTTTAAAAAGACTAAAGGCAGAAAATTTACTTAAAGTTTATGAAGAGGTTGAATTGCCCTTGATCCCAATTATTGCCGCCGCCGAGGAGCGCGGGATTTTAATTAATATCCCATACCTACAAAGTTTGGCTAAAGAGTATCGCGATAAGGCTGATGAGTTGGTTAAAAAAGTTTATAAATTGGCTGGCCGAGAATTTAATTTGAACTCACCTAAACAGTTGGGCGAGGTCTTGTTTGATGAGCTTAAATTAAATGTAAAAGGACTTAAAAAAACCGCTGGTGGTGCGAGGAGTACGCGCGAGTCGGAGTTGTTAAAATTAGCCGAGCAACATGAGGTGGTTAAATTTATTTTAGATTATCGTGAGCTCCAAAAATTACTCTCCACTTATATTGAGGCGATCCCTAAATTGGTGGATCAGCGGCATCGTTTACATACTCACTTACATCAAGCTGGCACAACCACCGGCAGGATGTCCTCAACTAATCCTAATTTACAAAATATCCCCGCTCGTGAGGGCTTAGGGATGAAGATCAGAGAGGCGTTTATGGCTACTCCGGGGTATGAGTTTGTGGCGGCTGACTACTCACAAATTGAGCTTAGGGTCTTAGCTATTTTAGCTAAAGAGGAGGCGCTGATTAAAATTTTTAAAGAGGGGAAGGATGTTCATGCGGCGGTAGCCTCGCTGGTTTTTGGCGTGCCGGAGGGAGAGGTAACTAAAGATATGCGTCGCCAAGCCAAAGTGATTAACTTTGGCATTATTTATGGGATGGGCGTAAACGCTTTAAAAGTTAATTTGGGTAGTACGCGTGAGGAGGCGCAAAAGTTTTACGATAATTATTTTGCCACCTTCCCACAAATTCAAAAATATTTTGATCAGGTAATTAGCGAGGCGGCGCGCAAGGGTTATACCGAGACTTATTTTGGGCGGCGACGCTACTTCCCGGAGCTTAAGTCTAAGTTGCCATTTATGCGCGCCGCCGCCGAGCGGATGGCGATGAACGCCCCTCTCCAAGGCACAGCGGCCGATTTGGTAAAGTTGGCAATGATAAAAGCCGACGCGGCGCTCCGCGCCGCTAATCTCATTGACCGAGCGCACTTTGTGCTCCAAATCCATGACGAGCTTATTTATGAGGTGGAGGAGGCAATGGTAAAGAGGGTAGAGCCCATTATTAAACAAGCAATGGAAAGTGTGTTGGAAGAGGTGGTGCCTATCGTAGCCAATGTCTCCACCGGCACCACCTGGGCCGAGCTAAAGTAACCTGTGCTACAATAAGCCCACTATGGCATTTGTTAAATCGGGACCAGTGCGGAAGTCTAACCTTTTTGACCCAAAGTCTAAGGAGCCGTTTAAGCTCTCGCGGACCAAGTTGGAGGATTTTATGCGTTGTCCACGCTGTTTTTATATTGACCGGCGATTGGGTATTGGTAAACCCTCAACTCCACCCTTCTCGCTTAATGCGGCAGTGGATTTACTCTTAAAAAAGGAGTTTGATGTCCATCGCGCGGCTGGTACTCCACATCCGTTTATGGCTCATTATAAAATTGAGGCTATACCGTTTAAACATAAAAACATGGATGTTTGGCGAGAGAACTTTGTGGGTGTGCAATATTTACATCCCGAGTCTAACTTTTTATTTTTTGGCGCCGTTGATGATATTTGGGAAAATAAAAATGGTGAATTAATTGTGGTGGATTATAAAGCTACCGCTAAAGATGGGGGAGTTACTTTAGATGCTGAGTGGCAAGATAGTTATAAACGCCAAATGGAGATTTATCAGTGGTTGTTAACTAAAAATGGTTTTAAAGTTTCTGACACTGGTTACTTTGTTTATGTTAATGGTAAGCGCGATGCTAAAGCTTTTGACGGTAAGCTAGAGTTTGAGATTAAACTAATTCCTTACACTGGTAAAAATGATTGGGTAGCAGAAAAATTAATTGAAGCTAAAAAATGTTTAATTAATGACGAGTTGCCGACCGCTGACTCGGCTTGTGAGTATTGTCAGTATCGTGCCGCCGCCCAACTTAAGGAGACACCACCAAAAAGCGCACATAGTCAGGCCACATTGTTTTAATTTTATCCACACGGCATTAAACTTGATTTTTTGGGCTTTGCCGGCTATGATTTAAGGGTAATTAGTTTTAGGCAAAGGTCGAGACTTAATTTTCCCATTCAATAAAGTTCATGAAAAATACTATTATTGCGATCGTGGTCATTGTTGTGTTAGTTGCTGGCTACCTTTGGTGGTCTAAGAGCGCTAGCGCTCCTGCTGCGACCGACACTATGACCGGTACCGCTCCGGCTGGCGACACTATGCCGGCAACCGGCGCGACTAACTAACTTTAAGTTTAGTCTCACCAGCTAAAAACCCACCCGCTTAGGCCGGTGGGTTTTGGCGTTTATGGGGAGGGTGTTAGAATAAAGTTATGTCATTTTTAACTCTTATTTTTGGTCCGTTCTTACCTTACTCTGATGCTGTGATTCGTTTAGCGGTGGCTATGGTTTTGGGCGCAGTGGTAGGCACAGAGAGAACCTTAGCTCACCGTCGAGCAGGGATGAGGACTTATGCACTTGTTTCTGTGGGGGCAGCCGCTTTTGTAGTAATTGGCGAGATTGTAAGACAAATTTACGGCGAGACGGGGATTGACCCACTCCGTATTGCCTCACAAATTGTGATGGGTATTGGTTTTTTGGGTGCGGGTTTAATTATTGTCCGTGGGACGCAAATTAATGGTTTAACCACGGCGGCTGGTTTATGGGTGGCGGCTACTATTGGCACATCGGCCGGTTTTGGACTTTACCCCTTGGCAGCTATTATTGCGATGATTACTTTGTTTGTGTTTGTCGTTTTGCGGGGAGTGGAGCAGGAGGTCAAGGATCATCAGGTAGAGTAGTTTATGGCTAAATCAAAGACTGAACAACTACGAGAGATTAAAGATGCCGTGGTTGGTTTAACTACTTCACCCTTATACTCTTTTAGACAGCAAGAAAAAAATCTCCCCGTTATTGGCGAGGGGAGTCATGAGGCGGAAATAATGTTTATTGGTGAGGCACCTGGTAAAAATGAGGCTAAGACCGGCCGCCCCTTTTGTGGGGCGGCCGGTAAATTGTTGGATGAATTATTGGCCTCAATTAATTTACCGCGCGAGCAAGTTTATATTACTAATATTGTAAAAGATCGGCCGCCCCAAAATCGCGACCCCCTGCCTGAAGAAATCGCTATTTACGGTCCATTTTTAGATCAGCAAATTGAAATTATTAAACCCAAAATTATTGCCACCCTCGGTCGTTACTCTATGACTTATGTGTTAGATAAATTTAAACTTGGCCAACATGGCACAATTAGCGATCTCCATGGACGAGTAATAGAAGCCGCCGCCCCTTATGGGCCGATTAAAATTGTCCCACTTTACCATCCGGCGGCGGCGATTTATAATCAACATCTCAAGGCCACCTTATTAGACGATATTAAAATCCTTAAAACCTTATGAGCCTCACGCTAATCTCTTGGAACGTTAATGGTATCCGCGCCGCTGAGCGTAAAGGTTTGATTAAATTTTTAGAGGCAGGTAAATACGATGTGGTTTGTCTTCAGGAGATTAAGGCTCACGATGAGGCATTACTCTCAAGTGATTTAAAAAATGTTAATGGTTATACCTCTTATTTTAATTTAGCCACCGAGCGCAAGGGTTATAGTGGGGTCGCTATTTATTCTAAAGAAAAACCAAAAACTATTAAAAATAATTTTGGGAAAAACCACCTCTCGACTGAAGGTCGGATGATAGAGTTAGAGTTTAATAAATTTACTCTCCTTAATATTTACTTTCCTAATGGTGGAGGAGAGGATCATCGCCTTAAATATAAACTAGAATTTTTTGATGAGTTTACTGCTTATATTAAAAAACTAACTAAGGCTGGTAAGAAGGTAATTTTTTGTGGTGATGTTAATGTGGCTCACGAGCCAATTGACCTAGCTCGGCCTAAAGCTAATGAGAAGGAGATCGGCTTTTTACCAGAAGAGCGCGCCAAATTGGATAAATTTGAGCAGGCTAATTTTATTGATACTTTTAGACACTTCCATCCACAGAAGGTGGAGTACTCGTGGTGGGATCAAAAAACTCGTTCACGCGAGCGCAATGTGGGTTGGCGGATAGATTATTTTTGGGTGAGTAAAAATCTTCTTGATCAAGTAGAGAGGGCTTTTATTTTAGGCGAGGTTGAGGGCTCAGACCATGCGCCAGTGGGAGTAACTTTAGACCTTTAGTTTTATGATTAAACTTTTTACCGGTAGTGATCACAACAAGGCTTTAAT
>CAYVQX010000002.1:34856-40302 GCA_964453715.1 uncultured Candidatus Saccharibacteria bacterium
AACGCCTTAGGTGAGATCTCTGGGGTGGAGGTTAAAAATTTTAATAAAAAAGAAGCTGCGGCTAAAGCTTTTAACCCCTTTGCCATGACCGACGCGTTAATCGCCAGAGATCGGAAACAGCTTTGGCTCAACTTCCAAACAGCGAGACGGCAAGGTTTAAGTGTGGAGGAGATCTTCCCCCCGCTATCTTGGCAGGCTAAAAATATGCTTTTAGTTGCCGTGTCTAAACCGGATGATAATCTCGACCTAAAGCCGTTTGTTTTATCTAAGGCTAAGCAGGCACTACGCAACTACTCACCTTTAGAGCTTAAAAAACTCTTCGCCAATTTAATTGAACTCCATCAAAGTACTTATCCCAACTCTGATGAATTTGAACTTGGTTTAGAAAAATTAATTTTAACTATCTAGAATCTCGTGTCCGCCCAGCAGGATTCGAACCTGCGACCGTTTGCTTAAAAGGCAACTGCTCTACCAACTGAGCTATGGGCGGATTACTCAAGAGAAAATACTATATTTGAACCATTTTGTCTAACTTTTTAGAGTGGCCAATCAATAGCTATGGCCCCTGGGCCCAAGGTGGCAATAACCAAACCAATAACAGCCAATAAGATCTCAAATGAGAGCTCAAAGCTCTTATCTTTATGACGATAGTTTAAGATTAAGCTGCCAAACATTAAAAGAGTTAAGAGTAATCCAGCTGCTTGAGTAAATAAGCCAACAATTAAGAGTCCGGCTACTACCGCCTCAATTAAGGCAAGTAGGCGGCTGGAGGCGTTACTGCTCTTAATAAAATGTCGCCAAGCATGCGCAAGTAAGATTAAACCAGTGGCCGCTCGTAAAAGAGTAATACCGTAAAAACTATAAACCAAAAGACTAGGGAATAGACTAAGCATGGCTTTATGTTAGCATGGCGAGGATGAATAATAAAGTTGAGCTAATCCTCCATAATATAAGGAGTAACCACAATGTGGGCTCCATCTTCCGCACGGCTGACGGCGCTGGCGTAACCAAGCTTTGGCTTACTGGTTATACACCGGCGCCACTAGACCAATTTAAACGAGTAAACAGTGAGATTGCTAAAACAGCTCTTGGTGCTGAGCAATCTATTGAATGGGAGAAGCGAGAAAATATCATCACTTTAATTAAAGAGCTAAAAAATTTGGGTTATAAAATTTTAGCCTTAGAGCAGGCTGATAATTCAGTGGATTATAAACAGGTTAAATTGGAAGGCAAAACAGTTTTAATAGTGGGGAACGAGGTAGAGGGAGTAGAGGGGGATGTTTTAAACTTGTGCGACCAAATTATTGAGATCCCCATGCATGGCAGTAAAGAATCTTTAAATGTGGCTGTAGCCACTGGGGTCGCCGTTTTTAGACTGATTGACTAATTAGATCTTAAGGGTTACTCTCATGGTAGGGTGAATTTTGTGTTTACAGAAAGGAGAAAAGGTATGGCTCACATAGACAGCCAACCAGGCAGAACAGATGATGGTGAAGGGGATTTTTTTAGTATTGGGCTCTCCCCAATGTCGGAAACTGATCCTAACCGGCCAGATATTGTGCTTGATTATCTGATGGTCGATTTTGATGGAGTGTCGGTATTAGGCGCCTACCTTGATGGGACGACTTTTGAAGAGATCGCGACAAAAGTAAAGGTATTATTGGCCCGTCGTTTAATCGGTAGAGTGAAGGAGCGGTCGCAGGCTTGGCCAGATCAATCTCAACGAGAAACTGATCGGCGGAAGCGAGATGATAAGCTTGCTAAACAGGCACAAGAGTGGCTGGATTCCACTTCTACTACCTAACTGCTTTTTGTCTTATTGTTCCATGGCCCCATTGGGGGCCTTTATTTTTTTAGATTATTTATTTTTGGCAGTGGGTGCAGAAGTGGGTGCCACGGCCGACAAGTTTAATTTTTTTAAGTGGAGTGCCACAGTTGAGACAAGGTTTATTACCTCGGCTATAAACCTTAAGATGTTTTACAAAACCGCCCTCACCGCCGTCTACGCGGCGGTAATTGCGCGAGGAGGTACCCTTGTGTTTAATCGCTAGTTTTAAAACACTAATTATATTTTTATATAAATCGGCAATCTCTTGAGGTTTTAATAAGCCAGCTTTACGACTAGGTAGCACTCCAGCGAGGAAGCAGCTTTCATCGGCATAAATGTTGCCAATACCAGCAATTAAAGTTTGATCTAACAAAATTTGTTTAATTGGTCTTTTGGGATAACGTTTTAAAACACCGGTAAAATAGGGGAGGGTAAAATCATTTTCTAACGGCTCGGGCCCAACTTTAGCTACCAACTCCTCTAGCTCGGCCTGCGAGGCCGAGCGTAACCAGCCAAACTTGCGCAGATCATTAAAAAATAATTTTGAATTATCGGTAAAGGTAAAAATGGCGCGAGTATATTTGTTGGGCAAATTTAAGTGGCCATCTTTTTGGGGGTGGCCACCCATTACCACCTCGCCCTTTTTGGGTTGATAAATAAGTTGGCCCGTCATTTTTAAATGAGCGAGCAAGTGCTTTTTATTATTTAACTCCAAGATTAAAAGCTTGGCTCGGCGACGAGCGGCTACCACTTTGGCGCCAATTAAATCTCCTTGAATTTTTTTAACGCTTTGAGGCCTAACTGTTTTGGCGACTAAAATCTCTAGATTTTTTATTTTTTTACCAGCAATTACCTGGTCTAGGTCAGCGCGGATAGTCTCTACTTCAGGCAGCTCGGGCATGTTATTGATTTAAAAGTTTAATTAATTCCTCTTTAGCAATTTTAGTGTCAGACCAAGGAGTTTTTTTACCCTTAGGGCCCATTAAAAATGGGTCAGTGCCCTTGCCGGTTATTAGTACGGCGCTGCCGGCGCGAGCGGTAGCGAGCGCTGATTTAATAGCCTCGCGGCGGTCAATAATTATTTTAGGTTGGTGATTATTAATGCCAGTGGCAATCTCCCCACAAATAGTTTTAGGATCCTCATCGTAAGAGTCATCGTCGGTTAAAATAATCTCGTCACAATATTTATCGGCCACCTTACCCATCTCGGGACGCTTCCATTTATCGCGTCCGCCACCAGTAGCGCCAAAAACACAAATTTTATACTTACCCTCAAAAATTTGATAAAATTTTTCTAACGAGTCGGCGGTGTGGGCGTAATCCACTACTACCTCAAAGTTTTGACCTGCCTCCACGGCCTCAACTCGGCCTTTGGCGCCGGTAAAATTATTTAAAGCTTGTTGAATTAAATTTTTATCTAATCCTAAACTCTCGGCGGCGGTGCCAGCGGCCTCTGCATTTTCTTTATTAAACTGTCCAGGTAGGGTAGTGGTGTAAGAGTGATTTAAATCTAACACTGATACATTTTTATTAGCCTGTTCAGTAAAAATTTTAAGGGCGTTATCTTGTTTATTTAAAATTAAAAATTTATTTGGTTTAGTTGATTTATTAAGGGCGGTTAATAAACGCAATTTAGCGGCCCGATACTTTTCAAACGAACCATGAGACTCAATATGCTCGGGGGAGAGGTTGGTGACAATTAGCTCATTTAACTCTATACCTACATGACGCCAAAGTTTAGCTCCCTCTGAGCTCATCTCAATTACGGCATAAGTGCAACCGGCATTTACGGCTTGGCGCATCATTTTTTGCAATAAGAAACGGCCGGGCATGGTCATTTTTAATAAATTAGGGATCTCGCGGCCAGCTATTTTAAAGTGGATAGTTGAGGAGAGAAAAACTTTTTTACCCGAACTCTCTAAAATATGAGTAAGCATCTCACTGGTAGTAGACTTACCTTTAGTGCCGGTTATACCAATAACAATTAACTTTTTACTTGGGAAGCGATAAAAAATTGTCCCCAAGGCAACTAAGGTGGCGTGATAAATTGGTCGTAAAAAATTAATCATTAGCGTGATTGACCCAAAATTTTAAGGGCGGCCTTAACCCGCTCGGCCACATCCGTGTCCTCGCGGGGGAGCGACTGTAAGGCCTCGCGAGCCTCGCGACGCTGGTAGCCTAAAGAGATTAAGGCGTCTAGGGCGTCGGCGTCTTGATTTAAAGCGCCATCCTCAACCTCGCCCAACTCTAAGAGTTTATCTTTAAGCTCAACAATAATTTTACCAGCACTCTTTTTGCCGATCCCCGAGACGCGGGTTAAATACTCGGTTTGGCCGGAGGCAATAGCCTCGCGTAGGGTTTTAACCGGCGCGAGCGAGAGGATCGCGAGCGCCGACTTGGGCCCAATCCCCGAGACGCTAATTAAAAGGAGGAAGAGGTCGCGCTCGTTTGGATCAATAAAGCCATAAAGCTCAAGGGCGTCCTCGCGCACGGCTAAGTGAGTTAAAACTTGGACGGGTATGTCGCTCGGCTTGCCCGTAGAGCTATGCCCGAGGGCTCGAGTAAGGGTGGCTAAGGTAGCTTGGGAGGCAAAAATTTTAAACCCTACCCCTCCTACCAAGAGGGTAAAGTCGCGCTCGCCCAAACGGCCAATTTGACCCCTTAATTCACTAATCATAGGTCAATCATATCACGAGGTTTTAAGATTTGCCTTCTTTAAACACTCGTGTTAGAGTCTCCTCATGCCTATTATTAAATCTGCTAAAAAGGCGCTTCGTGGTAGCAAGCGGAAGAAGGTAATGAATGACCGCCGCGCTAAAGCTATGAAGTCGTCTGTTAAGGAGGTCCGTGGCTTAACTGCCACCGATCCTAAAGCCGCCGCCGCTAAATTGCGGGAGGCTTATCAAGCTTTAGATAAAGCGGCCAAACGCGGGGTGATTAAAAAGAATACCGCCGCCCGCAAGAAGTCGCGTTTAGCCAAAGCCCTCGCTAAGGCCTCAAAATAAAATCGCCCCTCAAGGGCGATTTTATTTTTTAAGGTCCTCTCGGCAGGAATCGAACCTACATTACAAGCTCCGCAAGCTTGCGTTCTATCCGTTGAACTACGAGAGGATTTATTTAACCTAGCACAGTTTTTTTAAAATCCCAACCAGTCGGCGAGGACGTTAATTATAGACTCCTCGTGGGGCACCTGCTTTAAATGGTTGGCCAAATAAGTTTTAACTGTTACCAAATTAGCTCCATCAAGAGGTAAATCAATAAGGGGCATAATTGAGCGCTTACTCTCGAGGAGTAATTTAATTTTAGGCTGCTTATCGGCCACCCAAAATGAGCTCAAATTCTCATAAGGATAAAAAGTTTTACCCGCTTTAACTCCCTGCTCATTTAACTCAAAGTCCATTAACTCTGGACCACGCTTTTGATAATGGATTAAAGTGCCGCCACCTAAAACAATAATAATGGCAAAGAGGAAGTTGCTAAACAGTAATGATAAAATTGCTCCTACCACTATTATTAACCCAGCGCCCCAAAACCAATCTACACTCCGCTCTTGCGGTGAGTGCTCATAAGCCTGCCAAGTTACTTTATTTAAGTTTTGATCCATTACTCATTATTGTA
>CAYVQX010000003.1:0-13200 GCA_964453715.1 uncultured Candidatus Saccharibacteria bacterium
ACACCCCACAACAATTAGCCGATAAAATTATTGAGAAGATTAATGAGCACGGTCATTTGGCTATTGAGCGCTTGGAGGTGGCGGGGCCTGGGTTTATTAATTTTTATTTAACCCCGCAATTTTTTACTGACAAGGTTAAAGAGATTTTAACGGCGGGGGAGAGTTACGGCACTAATAAGGACGTGGCTGGCTACAAGGTGATGGTGGAGTATACCGATCCTAATCCGTTTAAACTCTTCCATATTGGTCACTTATTGCCCAATGTCATTGGTGAGGCTATTAGCCGTATTGCCGAGGCCTCTGGGGCCGAGGTTAAACGAGCTTGTTATCAAGGTGATGTAGGTTTACATGTAGCTAAGGCTATTTATGGACTTAAGGCCGGCCAAGATTTATTTAAAGCTTACGCTTTTGGTAATCAAGCTTATGAGGGTGATGAGGTAGCAAAGCAAGAGATTATAGAGTTAAATAAAAAGATTTACGCTCAAAGTGATGAGACTATAAATAAACTTTATGAGCAGGGTAAAAAGGAGAGTTTAGATTATTTTGAGCAGATTTATAAAAAACTTGGCACCAAGTTTGATTACTACTTTTTTGAGAGTGGGGTGGCCGACTTTGGTAAAAAGTTGGTAGAGGATAATAAAAATATTTTTACCGTTGGTGAGGGTGGGGCCGTGGTCTATGAGGGCGAGCAAGATGGTTTACACACTAGAGTATTTATAAATAGTGAGGGCTTGCCCACTTATGAGGCTAAGGAGTTAGGACTGGCTAAAATTAAGTACGATAAGTACCCATACGATTACTCCATTGTTGTTACTGGTAACGAGATCACGGAGTATTTTAAAGTTTTACTCGCCGTGATGAAAAAGATCTTCCCCGATTTGGCTAAAAAAACTCGTCACGTGCCACATGGGATGTTGCGCTTACCAAGTGGCAAAATGTCGTCTCGTACCGGGGAGGTTATTACCGCCGAGGGTTTAATTGCTGAGGTTAAAACTAAAATCAGTGAGAAGCTTAAAGATGGTAAAAGGGAAGGTGATTTAACTGATGAGATTTTAACTCAAATTGCTGTGGGGGCAATTAAATACTCGATTTTAAAACAAGACTCGAGTCGAGACATTATTTTTGATCTCGATAAATCAATCTCTTTTGAGGGTAGCTCGGGCCCATATTTGCAGTACACTTTAGCTCGTACTAACTCGGTATTAGAGAAGGGGCACGAGGCTGGTTTAAAAATAAACACCGATAAACCAGAGGCTCCAAGCGAGGTGGAGAGAGTCTTGGCGCGGTATCCAGAGGTGGTCTATAGAGCGGGCGAGGAGCTAGCGCCACACCACTTGGTAACTTATTTAACCGAGTTGGCGAGCGCTTTTAATGCTTATTACGCTAATAATAAAATTGTGAGTGAGGACAGCGTGTCCAATTATCGTTTAGCACTTACCTCGGCCGTTGGTCAAACCTTGAGTAATGGTCTTAAGTTGCTTGGTATAGCCACACCTGTTAAACTCTAACGGGCAACAAATAGGAGGTCTTTATGAGTAATTTGCCAGCGCCGGCGACTGCGCCGGCAATTAAAGTTTGCGACAATAAGTCGGTGGGAGTATTCATCTTTTATTTTGAGAATACTCTTCTGGCTCAAGATGGACGTCTCCTCTTAATTGAGAGAGCCACCTTCCCTTGGGGGTGGACTATACCTGCTGGACACTTAGATGGCGAGGTTAGTTATGCCAAACAGGCTTGCGTTGAGCTTGAGGAGGAGGTTGGATTAACTTTCTCTCACAACGACCTGTCGCCATTTTTTCTTGGGCGACTTCATAACAAGTGTCGCCGAGAGCAGGGGGATTTCCATGATTGGGAGGTTTATACCACCGTCACCAGTCGTTTAGACGTGGTCAGGTGTAATCCCCGCGAGGTAAAAAACTTTTGTTGGGCTGGTAAAGCGCGGTTAGCAGAATTGCGCTTACGCGCCGAGCAAATGTTGGCCGGCAAAATCTCTGACGAAGAGTGGCAAAGTAATCCCGGCCTTGAACCATTGACTCTTGAATGGTTAAAACTCCGTGGCTTACAGACGTTTCTCCAATCGCTCCGGTAGGAGCGATTTTTTTTGTGCAACAAAAAACCCGCGCCGTAGGCGCGGGGGACTGCTGGGGTTACTAACTAGTCAAGATCAAAAATCTTATGGAAATACTCCCGATTATCAAGGAGGGGTAAGGCGAAATGAGTAAAATTATTTACCTCTTCAACTGAAATCTGCGGCGGATCTTTCAGCTCCAAATCGGAGACCTGCCCCTCTTCAGGAACTGGTGGAACGTAATCATCCACCTCCGGCGTGTATTCGTGGAGACCCTCGGTTATTTCAGGGGTCAATTGCTCCACAACCTTACCCACACGGTCATCAATAAAGTCTACTATTACGGACCTTAAGTGATCGTGTTTTTCTTGGGGTGACCCATGGATCATTATCTCTTTGATCAATGGTAAGACCCGGCCACAAAAAACAACGACCAGTTCATCACAGTTAGGACAAGGCCCAACGATAATTGCTCCTAAGGGTGGGAGCATAATCTGCCCACGGATTCCACAGTGAGGGCATTTTACTTCAACCATTGAAAGCATGATGGCCTCCCTTCTGGCTGATTCAGCCAAACCCTTCCTTCCTTGTTTAACTAAGATCAGTACCTACTTAAGTTATACGAGCCTAAAGATTAAATGTCAAATTAATAAAGCCAAATCTTGTGTTATACTCGAGGTGTTGTATGGCACAAAATAAGGCTAAAAAAGAGCTTGAGGTAGGGGTTAGTCCACTAGCTAAACGCGAGGAGGAGATCCTTAAGTTTTGGCAAGATGAGCAAATTTTTAAACAAAGTGAGACTAAAACAGCCGCGGGGGAGTTTGTTTTTTATGATGGGCCGCCGTTTGCTACTGGTGTGCCTCATTATGGCCATATTTTAGCCGGCACTATGAAGGATGTGATCCCACGTTATCAGACTATGCGTGGCAAACATGTTACTCGTCGTTGGGGTTGGGACTGTCATGGCTTGCCAGTAGAGAATATTGTAGAAAATGATCTTAATTTTAAAACTAAGAAAGATATTTTAGATTTTGGTATTGGTAAGTTTAATGAGGTAGCTCAACAAACAGTGCTACGTTATACCGATGATTGGCGCACTATTGTGCCCCGTCTTGGTCGTTGGGTGGATATGGATAATGATTATAAAACCATGGATGCCTCATACACCGAGAGCGTATGGTGGATGTTTAAAACTCTTTATGACCAAGGCCTAATTTATCAGGGTTACAAGAGTATGCAAATGTGCCCACGCTGCGAGACGACTCTAGCTAACTTTGAGGTTAATCAGGGTTATAAAGATATTGAGGATTTAACGGTGACGGTTAAATTTGAGTTAGTAGATGAGCCGGGCACTTATTTATTGGCGTGGACAACAACGCCGTGGACTTTGCCTGGTAACGTGGCTTTAGCTATTAATCCAGAGTTAGATTATGTTGAGGTAGAGCGAGAAGGAGAAAAATTTATTTTAGCTAAAAAACGAGTAGAGGAGGTTTTTGGTAAAGAGGTAAAAATTATTAAAGAGATTGCGGGTAAAAAATTATTGGGTAAAAAATATAAACCAGTTTTTGATTATTACACTAAAGATAAAAGTTTAACCAACTACGATAATGGCTGGCAGGTTTATGGCGCTAATTTTGTAACCACGGAAGAGGGGACAGGTATTGTGCATATTGCGCCAGCTTTTGGTGATGACGATTACCAACTTTGCCAGACTGAATTATTGCCATTTATCCAGCATGTTGGCACTGATGGTAAGTTTAAGCCAGAGGTTAAGGATTGGGCTGGTCTCTTGGTTAAACCAAAAGATAGTCATCAAGAGACAGACAAGTTGGTGGTTAAAAAATTGCTGGATGAGGGCAAGGTTTTTAGCACGGCTTTAGTAACTCACTCTTATCCGCACTGTTGGCGTTGTGAGACTCCACTTTTAAATTATGCAGCTGACTCATGGTTTGTACGGGTGACCAAATTTAAAGATAAGCTTGTCGCCGCCAATAAAGAAATTACTTGGGTGCCAGAGCATATTAAAGAGGGACGTTTTGGTCGTTGGTTAGAGGGGGCGCGGGATTGGGCTATTTCTCGCTCGCGTTTTTGGGGGGCGCCACTCCCAGTGTGGAAGTGTGATGAGTGTAGTGAGACGTTGGTTCTTGGTTCCTTTACTGATTTAAAGTCTCATTTACCAAAAGCTAAAAATAATTATATTGCCATCCGTCATGGTGAGGCTACAAGTAATGTAGATAATCGAGTTAGCTCTAAGGTAAGTAATGATGATCACTTAACCTCTCGCGGTAAGGAGGAGGTGTTACTTGGTGCCCAACAATTAAGTGGGGAGAATATTGATTTAATCATTGCCTCTGATTTTCATCGGACTAAAGAGACGGCTGTTATTTTGGCCGAGTCTTTAGGCTTGGATCCTAAAAAAATTATTTACGACCAACGTTTGTGGGAGATTAACGCTGGCGAGTTAGAGGGCGCTGATTGGGATGTTTATGAGGCCTTTTTTAGTCATCATCGCCATAAATTAGACGAGACCTTACCGGGCGGCGAGAGTTTACTCCAAGTGCGAGAGCGAGTGCTTGGGGTGCTAATGGATTTAGAAGATAAGTATGAAGGAAAAAATATTTTAATAGTAACTCACGGCTTACCAGTCTTCTCTCTAATTGCCGCCGCTGCTGGTGTCCCCGATGAAAAACTTGGTGATCTAAAACAGGTTTTTGGCCCAGTAGAGAGAGCCAAACCTTATCCCTTTGAATTTGTTTTGTACCCGCGCAATAAGCGGGGCTCACTTGATGTCCACCGACCATTTATTGATGATCTTAAATTAACCTGCTCTTGTAGTGGTGAGTTAAAGCGTATACCAGAAGTGTTTGACTGCTGGTTTGAGTCGGGTGCTATGCCTTACGGTCAGGCTCATTATCCATTTAGCGCTACTCATAGTTTTGAGCCTAAAAATAATTTAGGTTATCCGGCCGAGTTTATTGCCGAGGGCTTAGATCAAACCCGTGGTTGGTTTTACTCGCTGCTAGTTTTGGGTGTGGCCTTGTTTGGTAAAACGCCTTATAAAAATGTCATTGTTAATGGTTTGGTTTTAGCTGAGGATGGCCAGAAGATGAGTAAGCGCTTAAAAAATTATCCTGACCCACTAGCTATTATTAACCGTTATGGCGCCGACGCTTTACGCTTTTATTTAATGAGTTCACCCTCAGTGCGAGCAGAGGATTTAAACTTTAGTGAGGCAGGAGTGGCCGAGGTTAATAGGAAGGTGGTCATGCGACTACTTAATGTGCTTAATTTTTATCAAACTTACTCGGCTGGCCGTGGTTTTAAAAAGGCCGAGCTTAGCTTGGAGGCTGGCCACGTGTTGGATCGTTGGGCCTTGGCTCGCCTGCAGGAAACGGTTAACACGGTGACGGGAGCATTAGATAATTATCAGCTTGATCAGGCCGCTCGGGCGCTAGATGGTTTTATTGATGATTTATCAAATTGGTATGTTCGTCGCTCAAGAGAGCGTTTTAAATCTGACGATGAGGCCGATCGAGAAGCAGCTATTGTCACTACTCGTCATTTGTTGAGGGAAACGGCCAAGTTATTGGCGCCGTTTACACCTTTTTTGGCTGAACATATCTTCTTAGCGCTTAAATATGATAGTGATCAAGCGAGTGTCCACCTAACTGACTGGCCAGAGGCGGCGCGGGTTAATGAGGCGGTTGTTATTACCATGCAAAGGACTAGGACATTGGTGGAGGAGGCACTAGCGGCACGCGGCGCCGCCGGGTTAAAAATCCGCCAACCCTTGGCTAAAATCACTCTCAAAGAGGCCTTACCACTTGAGTATGCCGTTATTTTGGCGGAAGAGTTAAACGTTAAAACGGTAGACCATAATCCAAGTTTGGATAATAATTTAGTGTTGGATTTAAACTTAACACCCGAGTTGCTAGCCGAGGGTCAAGCTCGAGAGTTGATTAGAAATATTCAAGAATGGCGCAAAAAAACCGGTTTAACACCAGCTGACTTAATTACTTTAAAGATTGAGGCTGATCCAGTTGGTTTGGAATTGGTTAAAACTTTTGAAACAGAAATTAAAAAAGCAGTTAATGCTAATAATCTAAATATCGAGGTTGGTAATACTGGCGAGTTGGTAAAAGTAGGGGAGATGAGTTTTTATTTAACGTTAGTAAATTAATGGCGCATAAAATTTATCATACAGACGGTTTTATCTTAAGTAGTCGGACTTGGGGTGAGGCTAATCGACTGTTGATTATTTTTACTGAACAGTTGGGAGTGATCCCAGTTTTGGCTCAAGGGGTGCGCGAGAGTCGATCTAAAATGCGACATCATTTGTATCAATGGACACCCTTAAAATTATCTTTAGTTAGGGGTCGTGAGATGTGGCGTTTGATTGGGGTAGAGGTTTTAGGCTCTCCACCCTCGGTTAAGGTGAGACCAATTTTAATTCGTATTGGGCGATTACTTAAAAGACTTTTACCAGAGCAGGCTTCCTCGCTAGAAGTTTTTAATTTAATTAAATCTGGCGTGCCGTTTTTAAATTTATTAGTTAAACAAGCTCCAACTGAAAGCAAGTTGGCGGCCGGAGAATTGTTGCTGGTTTTAAGGCTGTTAACCTCTTTAGGTTATTTGCCAAAGTTAGAAATTTTACCAAAATTTGTTTGGACTAATGATTGGGATCAGGTTGAGTTGGGGGAGCTTTTAAATTGTCGGCAGGAAGCGATTACTTTAATCAATGATGCCTTGTCGGCCAGCCAGCTGTAAACCTGTGTTATAATTTTAAGATATGGATGAGCAAGAGCGCCAAGATGGCCTAAGTGAGCTTGATAAGCGCCTGTATACGCGTGGCGCCGGACCGCTTAAGGTTAGACGGTCTGAACTCTCTCCAGAACAGCAAGACTTTAAAACTAGCTGGGGATTAAGACAGGCCACGGCTTTAACTCGTCCTCGTCGGCCAGAGTTTTGGACTGTTCAGACTTTGACTAAATTCTTTTTTGGGGCAGTTATCTTTTTTATTTTAGCTTTAGCTTTAGCCGCCTTCTTCCTCTTTCGAGGTTCAAATGTTGTTTCAAATGCCAATATTGATATTGCGGTAACCGGTCCAACTGTTATTAAATCGGGTGATCGTTTAGATTTAGGTATTGCGGTGACTAATAAAAATCGTTCTGACCTACAAACTGCTGATTTGATTGTGGAGTATCCAGCTGGGACTCGTGACCCTAATAATCCGGCTCAAGAATTAACTAGAACTCGTGAGTCATTAGGGGTAATAAAACCGGGACAAACTTTAATTCACGGCACGCGGGCGATTTTATTTGGATCTGAAAAAAGTCAGCCAGTTATTACTATGCGTTTAGAGTATCGTTTGGCTGGATCAGATGCTATTTTTGAGAAGGAGAAGACCTACCAAGTACAGTTGGCCGACTCGCCAGTTAGTATTAATTTAACTTTACCACCAGAGGTTAACTCTAATAAAACAATTGAGGCAACGGTGGAGGTAGTAACTAACTCACCAACAATTTTAAAGAATGTGGCCTTGCTGGCTTTATGGCCGTCTGGTTTTAAATTAACCCAATCTTCTGTTGATGGAGAGACAGCTGGCGCTAGTACTTTGTGGCGATTAGGAGATATGGCTCCAGGTGCTAAACGCTCGTTTAAAATAACCGGTGTTTTAACTGGTCAGGATGAAGAGCTTAAATCATTCCGTTTCCAATTGGGTATTTTACCAGATCAAAATGCTACCGAGTTAGCGTCTGTTTACACCGATACTTTTAAAAATATTTTAATTAAAAAGCCATTCGTGGGCTTGGCTTTATCTTTAGATGATGATACTTCAGCCGAGCATGTGGCTGGTATTGGTAATGACGTAAAAGCTCAAATCGATTGGGGTAATAATTTACCAGTTGATGTAATGAACGGTAAAATCACTTTGAGCTTTAATGGTGAAGCTTTACGTAAATCATCAGTCTCTGTTAATGATGGTTTTTATCAATCAACAAACAATACTATTGTTTGGGATCAATCATCTGTGCCAGGGTTAGCTCTAGTTAAACCCGGTGATCAGGGTACCCTCCAGTTCTCTTTTGGTAGTAATCCGCTCTCCGCTACCACTCCACTTAAAAATCCAACTATTAATTTAAACCTACTCTTTACTGGTCAGCAAAATAATAATGGCCGACCAGGGGAGAGTGTTGAGACTAAAATTAACCGAGTGGTAAAACTGGCCGCTGGTTTTAATATGGCAGCGAGATTGCTTTACCATGATGGGCCATATGAGAATGTTGGCCCAATCCCACCACAAGTAGATAAAGAAACCACTTACACCGTTGTTTGGTCGGTGGGTACGGCCGCTAATGATGTGAAGGATGTTAAATTTAAAGCCATTTTACCAGCTAATGTCCGTTGGTTGGGAGAGGTAACGCCAGGCACCGAGAAGATGTCTTATAATGGTGTGACTCGCGAGTTAAGTTGGGAGGCGGGTTATTTGGCCACCGGCAGCAAGGGCGAGTTTAAAGGTAAGGAGGTCGCCTTCCAAATAGGGGTAACTCCAAGTGTGAGTCAGGTTGGTAGTAATTTTAATGTTTTAGAGAAGCTTAGCGCCGCTGGGACTGACACCTTTGCCAACGTAACCGTTGGTAAGTCAATTGAGGTCTTAGACTCTCGTTTCTCGACAGACTCCGGTTTTCATGCTAATGATGATCGGGTAGTCCCTTAATCTTTAAACTTTATGTCTGAACCAAATTTGATGGAAAAAGTGATTTCTCTCGCTAAGCGCCGTGGCTTTATTTACCCCGGTTCGGAGATTTATGGTGGCCTCGCCGGCACTTGGGATTATGGTCCACTCGGCACTAATTTAGTAGATAATCTCAAGAAAATTTGGTGGCAAAAATTTGTAACCGAGCGAGAGGATATGTATGGGTTAAAAACCGCCATTTTAATGAATCCAGAGGTGTGGAAGGCGGTTGGCCACGTTGATAACTTTACTGATCCATTAGTGGAGTGTGAAAAGTGTAAGCGTCGTTTCCGTACTGATCAGTTGGATGATCCTAAGGTTTGCCCCGAGTGCGGTGGTAAATTGGGTGAATCTAGACAGTTTAATATGTTGTTTGAGACTAAGGTTGGGGCGGTAGAAGATAGTGCTAGTAAGGTTTATTTACGCCCAGAAACGGCTCAAGGGATGTTTGTTAATTTTAAAAATGTTATTGACTCATTCCATCCTAAACTCCCGTTTGGTTTAGCTCAAATTGGTAAAGCTTTTCGTAATGAGATTACACCGCGCGACTTTACCTTCCGCTCTCGCGAGTTTGAGCAAATGGAGGTGGAGTATTTTGTTAGACCTGAAGAGTGGGAAAAAAGTTTTGAAGAATGGCAAAAAATTATTTGGTCCTACGTTAAAGATATTGGTATTGATGAAGACAAAACTCATGAACTAGAAGTGGGGGAGGGAGATCGAGCCCATTACTCCAAACGGACGATCGACTTTGAATTTGATTATCCGTTTGGTCGTAAAGAGCTTTATGGCTTAGCTTATCGGACTGATTTTGATTTAAAAAATCACTCCACCGCAAGTAATGCTGACCTAACTTATTATGATGAGGAGAGTAAGGAGCGTTTTGTGCCGCATGTAATAGAGCCATCACTTGGTGTTGATAGAACAGCTTTAGCCGTGCTTTTGTCTGCTTATCGTGAGGATGAATTAGGTGGTGAGCCACGTACTTACTTGGCCTTCAAACCAGAGGTGGCACCTATTCGCGTGGCCGTTTTTCCTCTCCTTAAAAATAAACCAGAGTTGGTAACTAAAGCGCGAGAAGTATTTAGTGAGCTTAAAAAACAATTTGGGAATGTGGTTTTTGACGACAATGGCAATATTGGTAAGCGCTATCGCCGACAAGATGAGATTGGTACGCCTTATTGCGTAACCATTGACTTTGATACTCTTGGTGAGACGCCAGAGCTTAAAGATACTGTCACTCTCCGTCATCGCGACACTGGTGAGCAAGAACGAGTTAAAATTGCAGACCTCGCCAGCCGACTCTAGTTCTGTTAAGCTAGGGTTTATGAAAATCTCTAAAACAGTCTTAAAGAACGGTTTAAAGGTGGTTTTATTGCCGCGCCAAGATGCCCTCTCGGCCACAGTAATGGTAATGGTGGCGGCTGGCTCTAATTATGAGACTAGGGCAGAGAGTGGCATTGCCCACTTTTTAGAGCACATGTGTTTTAAGGGGACTAAGCGTCGCTTAGGCCCGTCGGATATCTCGGCCGAGCTGGATTCTTTAGGTGCTAAATATAATGCTTTTACTAGCAATGAATACACCGGTTATTACGCCACAGTAGAGAGTAAACAGGTAGACAAAGCTTTTGATGTTATTGCTGATATTTATCTTAATCCGCAGTTTAATCAAGTGGAGTTAGATAAAGAGCGGGGTGTAATTTTTGAGGAGATGAATATGTATGAGGACACACCATCGCAGCAAGTACACGACCATTTGGCCACATTAATTTATGGTGATCAGCCGGCTGGCCGACCAGTTATTGGCACTAAAGAGACTTTGAGTAAAATTAATCAGCCAGAGGTTTTAAAATTTTGGCAAAAGCATTATGTCCCAGCAGCCACCACTGTGGTGGTGGCTGGTAATTTTGATCAAGCTAAAATCCGCGCTCTTATTAGACAACATTTTGGTTCCTTACCTAAACGCCCCGTTCCCAAAAAATTAAAAGTAGTAGAGAAGCAGACTAAACCAGCGATTACTCTTAAGTTTAAAGAGTCTGATCAAGCCCACTTAGCTTTTGGTTTTAGATCAAAATATTTAAAACATAAAGATGCTTACGCCTTAGCTTTATTGGCTACTATTTTGGGTGGCAGTATGAGCTCGCGTTTATTTAAAAAAATTCGGGATGAGTTGGGTGCCGCTTATTATGTTTGGGCCGACAGTGATCTTAGTACCGACCATGGTTTGTTTGTGATTGCCGTTGGGGCCGATAAAAAGCGCGCCTCACTAATTGCTAAAACTATTATGGATGAGTGCCGGATTTTAATAAATGATCCATTACTACCGAGTGAATTACAAAAAGCTAAAGATTGTTTAACTGGTCGGCTTACCCTTAGTTTAGAGTCTAACTCGGCCTTGGCCCAATATTTGGCCGGTCAGCTAACTCTTAAAGGGGAGTGGGAGACACCGTCTGAATTGGTTAAAAAAATTAAAGCCGTTAGTGTGGCCGATATTAAGCGCTTAGCTAAAGAGACCTTCCGTAATGATAAATTAAACCTAGCCGTTATTGGTCCTTTTAAAGAGGACAAAGAGTTTGTGGAGGTGCTCTCGGTGTAGTATTATTTAACCAATGCCTCTAGAAACTGATAAGACTATTAGTATTACCACTGGGACCATTATTAGGGTGGCGGTAATTGTTGGTTTAGTGACCCTAGCTTACTTATTGCGCGACTTAATTTTAGTCCTGCTTACCTCGGTGGTGGTAGCCTCATCGGTGGAGCCTTTCGCTCAGTCGTTAATGAAGTGGCGTTTACCACGAGTCCTTGCTGTTTTGTCTGTTTATTTAGTCACTTTAATTACACTCTCGGTTATTATTTATTTCTTCATCCCGCCACTTTTTGTAGAATTATCTAATCTTTCTAGTACCTTACCAGATCGCTTTAGCTCGTTTGATCTTTTTGATCCAAACTTGGACCCACTCTCGGCTATTACCGGCGGTTTAGCTAAAAGTATTTCCTTAAAAGATTTAATTGTCCAAATTCAGGAGGGGATCGTGGCTCAATCTGGTGGCTTATTTAGCGCCACTGGTTCAGTCTTTGGTGGGGCGCTTAGTTTTATTATGATCGTTGTATTGTCTTTTTACTTAGCAGTACAAGAGGATGGTGTGGGCGACTTTCTCCGTTTGGTAACGCCAGTTGCTCAAGAGAAGTATGTCATTGGTTTATGGCAACGCTCAAGAGAGAAGATTGGCCATTGGGCTAAGGGGCAATTATTACTTGGGTTAATTATTGGTGTTTTGGCATACTTGGGCCTAGCTATTTTACAGGTTAAATATGCGTTACTCTTAGCTATCTTGGCGGCAATTATGGAGTTGATCCCATTCTTTGGTCCCGTCTTATCAGCGGTGCCGGCGGTGCTTTTGGGCTTTTCAGACAGCTTTGTGCTGGGTCTTTTGGTTCTTGGTTTTTATATCATTATCCAACAGTTTGAGAATCACTTAATTTACCCCTTGGTAGTGAGGAAGATCGTTGGTATCCCACCAATTATTGTAATTATTGTGCTGTTTGTGGGCGCTCGCTTGGCTGGCTTCTTGGGCTTGCTTTTGGCCGTACCGATTGCTACTGTAATTTTGGAAGTGGCAACTGACTATCAGAAGAAGAAGCACATCTTCCGCGAGGCTAATGGCTAATAAGACTTACTTAACAACAACTTTACCTTATGTTAATGCCGATCCTCATATCGGTTTTGCTTTAGAATTGGTGCAGGCCGACATTTGGGCTAGAGCCAAGGCCTTAAGAGGGGAGGAGATCTTTTTTAATACTGGCACCGATGAACATGGTTTAAAAATTTATCGCGCCGCTGAAGCGGCGGGTATTACGCCGCAAGAATATGTAAATGGTTATGCCGAGCGCTTCCGCGCTTTACCCTCGGCCCTCGGAGTTTGGCCGGAGATTAATTTTATCCGTACTACTGATGAGCATCACGTACAAGCGGCTCAAGAGTTTTGGCGTCGTTGTGATGCCTCGGGCGATATTTATAAAAAGACTTATCAGGTTAAATATTGTGTTGGTTGCGAGTTAGAGAAAACTGACTCCGAGTTAGTAGATGGTCGTTGTCCGATCCACCCTAATCAAGAGCTAGAGCTAATTGAGGAGGAGAATTACTTCTTCCGCTTCTCTAAATACCAAGATAAACTTTTGGCTTTATATGAGTCTAACCCAGAGTTGGTAGTGCCGGCTGGTCGTTTAAATGAGATTAAAACTTTTGTGGCGGCGGGGTTAGAAGATTTTTCTATCTCACGCTTGGCCTCTAAGATGTCTTGGGGTATACCGGTGCCGGGCGACGACTCCCAAGTAATGTATGTTTGGTTTGATGCTTTGGTTAATTATATCTCAGCCGTTGGTTGGCCTAAAGATGAGA
>CAYVQX010000003.1:13300-30835 GCA_964453715.1 uncultured Candidatus Saccharibacteria bacterium
TGGTTTGATGCTTTGGTTAATTATATCTCAGCCGTTGGTTGGCCTAAAGATGAGACCAAGTTTAAAAATTGGTGGCCAGGGACACAATTTGCTGGCAAAGATAATCTCCGTCAACAATCGGCAATGTGGCAGGCCATGCTCCTCTCGGCCAATTTACCACCCTCTAAACAAATTATGATCCATGGTTTTATTACCAGTGGTGGTCAAAAAATGAGTAAGAGTTTAGGTAATGTGGTTAATCCAATTGAGCTTGCTAGTGAGTATGGTGCCGAGGCGGTACGTTACTTTTTGGCTCGACACGTGCATCCGTTTGAGGACTCCGACTTTACTATAGAGCGATTTAAGGAGGCTTATAACTCCGGCTTGGCTAATGGCTTGGGTAATTTGGTAAGTCGAGTAATGAAAATGGCTCAAGATAATTTGACTGCGGCACCCGAGATCCCAACCAACACTATCCCAGAAGAATTTTTTAAGTTAATTGATAATTTTGAATTTAATAAAGCCACTGAGTTAATTTGGCATAAAGTAGGGGAGTTGGATCAAAAAATCCAAACTACCGAGCCATTTAAATTGGTTAAAACTAATCCCGAGCAAGGCCAAAAATTAATTGCTGAACTAGTGGTAGACTTATACACCATTGGCCGGATGCTTAATCCAATTATGCCGGAGACTAACGCCTTGATTAAAAAGATGATTAAAGATAATAAAGCGCCGGAGGCACCACTTTTCCCCCGTAAAGATTAAATGAAGTATATTGATATTCATGCGCATTTAAACTTCTCTGATTATGACGTTGATCGGGCGGAGGTTATTAAGCGTCTTAAGGCCGCCGAGATAAGTGTAATTAATATTGGTACCGACGCCGAGAGCTCGGCGGCGGTAATTAAGTTGGCCGAGGAAAATGAGAACATGTGGTCGGCGGTAGCCTTCCATCCACATGAGGTTGATGGTCAATTTGATTATGAGTATTTTAAAAAGTTGGCCCAGCACCCTAAGGTGGTAGCAATAGGTGAGTGTGGCTTGGATTATTTTAAGTTGGAGGATGAGAGTGTGAAGGAGCGACAAAAAGAACTTTTTAAACAACATATTAAATTGGCCAAAGAGGTGGGTAAGCCCCTCATGCTCCACATTAGAGATAGTTATGATGACGTTTTAAATATTTTAGAGAGCGAGCAAGCGGGCAGGGCTCATGCCCACTTTTTTGCTGGCTCGTGGGAGCTGGCTCAAAAGTTTTTAACTCGGGGCGACACCATCTCTTTCACGGGTGTGATCACCTTCACTAATGCTTACGATGAGGTGGTTAAAAATACGCCCTTAAACCGCTTAATGGCCGAGACCGATGCCCCTTTTGTGGCTCCGGCGCCTTATCGTGGTAAGCGCAATGAGCCGGCCTATGTGGTGGAGGTTTATAAAAAGATCGCCACTCTTAAGGGTCTGCCGGAGGAGGAGGTAAGGGAGGCCCTGCTCGCCAACGCCAAGCGAGTGTTTAGGCTAGCTTAATTTTGACTTAATTGGGGTCTTCTGTTAGGATTTGGCCATGACTAAAGAGATGGAGAAGGAGGGCCAAGAGGTTAAGCTCTATGAGCTTGGCTATTTATTTAGCCCATTAGTACCAGCTGAGGAGGTAATTGCCGCCACCAGCAAGGCTATTAAAGACAATATAGAGTCTTTGGGTGGTCAGGTGGTAGACGGTATTGAGCCTAAAATGAGCCGTTTAAGCTACACTATTAGCAAGTCGGTAGAGCATCGCCGGACCAGCTTTAGTGAGGCCTATTTTGGTGTTATCCGCTTTAATTTAAGCCCTGAGGCTACCCTCAATTTAGAGGAGAAGTTAAAGTTGGAGCCAATGATTGTCCGCTTCTCCCTCCTATCTTTACCTAAGGATGCTAATAAGATTGTAATCCCTAAACGCTCGGCTACGCCTCGCGCTAAAACCACTCCTCGAGCCAAGGTTAGCGAGACCGAGACTGTTGCCCCAGTTGTAATGACTGATGAGGCTATTGATAAGGAGATTGAGGGACTCCTTACTAAACCCGCTTAAAACTTATGTATTTAAATAAAGCTATAGTTATAGGAAATTTAACTCGTGATCCAGAGAGGCGCTCTTTGCCATCTGGGGCGGCGGTAACCTCCTTTGCGGTGGCTACCTCCCGAGTATGGAAGGATAAAAACGGTGTCCGCCAAGAGGACACTCAATATCACAATATTGTGGTTTTTGGACCACAGGCTGATTATGCCTCTCAATATCTCCGCAAGGGCTCATCGGTATTAGTGGAGGGTCGGATGCAAACAAGGAGTTGGGACGCCCAAGATGGCCAAAAGAAGTATCGCACCGAGATTGTGGCCGACCGCGTGCAGTTTGGTCCTAAGCGCGAGGGGCAGGGTGGTGGGGCACCAGTTGGCAACTCGGCCCCGGCCGAGGATCAGCCCGCACCTAAAAATGAGGGCATTGATTATCCAACCGAGGAGATTAACCCAGATGATATCCCGTTCTAAATTAATAAATTTAAAATAAAATTTTATGAAGCAATGTCATTTTTGTACCAATAATATTAAGGAGATCGACTATAAAGATGTTGAGACCTTAAAGCAGTTTATGGACACACACGCTCGCATCATTAAGCACCAAAAGAGCGGTTTGTGCTCGTTGCACCAACGCCGCTTGGCCACTGCCATTAAGCGCGCCCGCTCCCTCTCCTTACTCCCGTTCATTTTAGGTTAAGAAGCGACCCACAAAAAAACTGCCTTAGAGGCAGTTTTTTTGTGGGTCCTAATTAAACGCGCTCGACATATTCGCCGGTTTCGGTGTTAATGCGGAGGACATCGCCCTCATTAATAAACATTGGGCCGTTAATGGTTAAGCCGGTTTCCAATTTAATTTGTTTTAAGCCACCTTGGACGGTGTTGCCTTTAACCGCAGGTGGTGCGTCTACTACTTTCAACTCAACTTTGATTGGGATCGAGAGACCAATAATCTTATCGTCAAAGGAGAGGAGAGTAATAACGTCGTTAGGTTTTAAATATTCAATCTTACCCTCCACGGCTTCAGCCTCAAGTTTAAAGCGCTTAGAGGGATCATTTTTCTCACAAAACCAATACTCCCCACGGTTGGTGTATAAGTATTTAACCTCGCGCTTATCAAGCTCAGCTTCCTCAGCCTTCTCACTTTGACCAAAGGAAACCTCAGCCACGCGACCAGTTAAGAGGTTGCGGAGCTTAGTGGCGTTAACCGGCTTGCGCTGTTGCTTACGGAAGACGTGTGAGGAGAGCACCTCAAAAGGCTCGCCCTCATAGACGATAAACTTGCGGGGCTTTATTTCATTATATTCAAGTAGTGCCATACGGGAGGGATTATAGCCGAGAGTGGGCGATAAGTCTAGTCAGCTTGGGCACTAAAAGACTCTTTAATCTTTTTAATTAATTCAGTCTTAATTTTAGGATTATCTTTAAGATAGGTCCGAGCGGCGTCATAACCGCGGCCAAGTTTAACATCGCCATAAGAGTAAGCGCCGCCAGATTTGTTAAGTAATTTATATTTTTCACCCAAGGCCAAGACTTCACCCTCGGGCGAGATACCCTCGTTGTAGAGGATATCAAACTCGGCTTGTTTAAATGGTGCCGCTACCTTGTTTTTAACCACCTTTACCCGTACGCGGCCGCCCACCACCTCCTCACCTTTTTTAATTTGAGCAATACGACGTACATCTAGGCGCACCGAGGAGTAAAACTTAAGGGCCTTACCACCAGGAGTGGTTTCAGGGTTGCCAAACATCACGCCAATTTGCATCCGGATTTGGTTAATAAAGATGACCACTGTTTTAGAGCGGGCTACTATTGCGGTCATTTTGCGCAGGGCTTGGCTCATGAGACGAGCTTGTTTGCCCACATGCATAGCACCAACATCGCCCTCAATCTCATCTTTAGGAGTTAAGGCGGCTACTGAGTCTATAACTACCACATCAATTTTACCCGAGCGGACTAAGCTCTCGGCAATTTCTAAAGCCTGCTCACCATAATCTGGTTGAGAGAGGAGGAGTTGATCAATTTTAACGCCAATCTTTTTAGAATATTCTGGATCCATGGCGTGCTCGGCATCAATAAAAGCACACACGCCACCAGCTTTTTGGGCTTGAGCTACTACGTGGAGGGCGAGAGTAGTTTTACCAGACGACTCTGGTCCATAAATCTCTACAATTCGGCCCCGAGGCATACCGCCAATTCCTAACGCCAAGTCTAAACCGAGGGAGCCAGTGGGCACAGCGTCCACGCCTACCTTAGGCCTATCACCCAACTTCATAATTGCTTCATCACCAAACTTGGCTTGGATTGATTTAATAGTATCCTCAATTCCACTACCTACTGTTTTCTCTACCTTCTCTTTCTTTTTATGAATCATGATTCTTGATTAATTAAAGCTAAATTTTGGACCGTTCGGCGGCCAAATTTGTCCTCGGCTTCCACGACGATTATATTATAGCCCGGCAGGAGGAGCAAAGACTCTCTAAAGTTACCAGCGGCATCGGTAAAAATTTGCCGGCCGTTTAGGGTGAGGCGGGCAATACGTTTGGCATGACCAGCTAAAATTACATAACTGCTTTTTAAGGTTTCACCCGTAGTGGGCGTCTCTATATCTATCACTGGACCAGCTAGCAAGTTCCACGAGCGAGAGAGGGCATAACCGCCAATTAGCAGTAAGATAATGAGCGGTGTAGCCACCTTAAAGCGTAAAAATTTATTCCGGAAGTTCGCCATATTCATCTTGGGGTTTAGCACCAAAGACCTCGCGTGGTTTAGCACCCTCACCACGACCTACCACTCCGCGCTCTTCTAGCATATCAATTAAGCGGGCGGCCCGAGCATAACCAACTTTAAGTTTGCGCTGGAGGTAAGAGGCCGAGGCTTTGCCAGCTTCCATTACGGCTTGGCGGGCCTCCTCGTACATTTCATCATCATCGCCGGCATCAAGAGCGGTGCTAAAAATGCCATTATTGCTACCGCCATTGTTTTGTTCATCGCTTAAGTTTAAAGCGGGGAGTTCAGCATCATAATTTTCTGCCAAGTATTTTGTGACTTTTTTAACCTCATCCTCCGAGATAAATGCCGATTGGAGACGAATTGGTTTACTCATCTCGCTACCCAAGTAGAGCATATCGCCAGCACCCAAAAGCTTTTCTGCTCCAGCCATATCAAGAATAGTGCGCGAGTCAATTTGTGAGGCCACTTGGAGGGCAATACGAGCAGGTATGTTGGCCTTAATCAAGCCTGTAATTACCTCTACGCTTGGGCGTTGAGTTGAGATAATGAGGTGTATACCTACCGCGCGAGACATTTGAGCCAATCGGACAATGGCTGCTTCTAGCTCGCGCGGATAAGTCGACATAATATCGGCCAACTCATCAATAATAATCACAATATAAGGCATACGCTCCACCTCTACGGGCTCGCCATCATCATTAGTCTTAGCTTCTTTGCCTAAAGCTGGGCCAAGAACATTTTTATGATAAGAGTCGATATCACGCACCGCCTCTTGCTCTAAAATGTTATAACGTCGATCCATTTCTCCGGCGGCCCAACGTAAGGCCATGATCGCTTTTTTAGGATCGGTAATAACTGGAGTGAGGAGATGGGGGATTTTGTTATAGAGCGTTAACTCTACCCGCTTAGGGTCGATCATAATAAAGCGGAGATTGTCTGGTGGTTGGCGATAAAGAAGAGAGGTAATAATGGTGTGGATAGTTACCGATTTACCAGAGCCAGTGGAGCCTGCAATAAGTAGGTGAGGGGCTTTGGTTAAACGCGAGAATGATGGCTCACCTGAGATGCCACGCCCAAGTGAGATAAGGAGTGGGTCACGACCTTGAGAGAACTCCGTTGAGCCCAAGAGGCTACCTAAACCAACCAAAGTTTTGGCACTATTAGGTAACTCAATGCCAACTAGTGATTTACCAGGGATTGGAGCTTCAATTCGGATTGGGTGGGCCGCCAAGGCTAATTCTAAATCGCGTTGGAGGGTTAGGATGCGCGAGAGACGTACACCCTCGGCTGGTTTAAAAGCATAGCGAGTAATTGATGGTCCAATTGAGACCTCGTCCATTTCTACAGTAATACCAAAGTTGGCTAGCGTTCTTTTGATAATATTGGCATTAGCTTTAATATCACCAACCCCTGGCCGACCTGAATCGTTGGAGAGGAGAGACAGTGGCGGTGGGGAGAAGGGCTTGTCACTGCGAGAACGGGGGATACTTATAAAACTGGCCAATAAGCCACCTTTATTTTTGTCTTCAGTTGGTAAATTAATTTTTGGTTCAGTTGGGGTTGGTTTTGCGGGCTCAACCTTTTCTTCCTTGGTTAGGTTAGTCATTAACTCCTCCACGTCATCTTCCTCCTCGCTATCTTCGTCTAAGTCTTCAGTTTTTCTCCCGCCCCATAAGTACCAACCAAACAAACGTCCGTCTAAGGTTAGGTGAGTATTAAATAAGACCAAGCTCGATAACAAAACAATTGAGGCTGTAATTAGTAAACTTAAATACAAATCAAAGGCGCTAATTAATGGGTAGGCCAAGATCTTACCCAACCAACCACCAGCATTACTGTATAAAATCTCGGCACTAGCCAGTAAGGCTAAGAAGGCAATTAAACCACTTAAAAAGCGCCACTTAGCAAAGTGGGGCCGACTGTCCTTTAAAAAAGAAACAGCAATAAAAATGATTGTTAAGGGGAGAAGGAAGAAGCCTTGGCCCAACAAAGCGACCAAAGAATTATAGGTAATTTCTCCAACCGGTCCAGCAGTGCCAAAGCTAGCTAAAACTAAGAAGGCGGTGGCAATAAAGAGGAAGATAGCCCAAGCTGTATTCTTGGTCTCCTCCTTAATCCCAGACAGGAAAGAGGCACCATAATAACCACCAGAATTGTTCTCTGGGACAACTTCTCGCCCCTTTTTCCGCTGTTTTTTGCGGGCCATAAAAGATACTTATATTATAGCAAAAAGCCAGTAAATAAGCCCTATTTTGGAGTATTGGACAAAAAAGTCGTTTAGGTGTATAATAGACAACATAATCCTTTAAAGGACAATACTATGAACCAGCAGTCTTATATAGTCCTAAAGACAGAGAAATTGACCAGAGCAATCTATCTGGTGACTGATTTTATGTCTGATAGCGAGCCACTTAAATGGCGACTACGTCATTTGGCTTTGGATTCTCTATCTGTAGCCTTAAATAATAAGGATATTAAATACTTTGGACCCTTAGCTAAACAGTTGCCAGAGATCATTTCTTTGATTGATTTGGGCCTTGGGGCAGGGACGGTATCTCAGATGAATTTTAATCTCTTACGTCGTGAATATGTGGCTCTATTAAACAATATTGAGTCGGAAATGAATAAAAATTTAGGTCAAAGCTTAAAGGTTGACCAATTGTTACCAGAAACGGTAAATGATCTTGTCCAAAAAGAAGAGCCTGTCTTATTGACTAATAAGACCGATAAGGCCATTACAGTTAGTGAACCAAATCTATCGGACAAAAATGAGCGCCAAGCTAAAATAATTGGCCACTTAAAAGGCAAAGGTTGGACCTCTATAAAAGACATTGCTGATACTTTACCCACCTTTAGCTCTAAAACTGTTCAGCGGGAACTTTCAGAGTTGGTTGATCGTGGTCTCCTTAAAAAGAGGGGAGAACGCCGCTGGAGCCGGTATAGCCTAGTTTAGATTGACCATTTTGCCAATTTCGGCTATACTGAGCCACGGTTATCCACACTGCCAGCCGTCTATTTTGTTGGGTTTAGTTGTATAATACTAGCTAACAATACGGTTGCGGTTGGGCCTTTGACATTTAAATAGCAAGCGTTTTTCTTCACTGTCTGATTTTACGGTTGTTTGACCTTGATACTCTTGTTATTAATCCTTGAGTTTAACAACTTAGGGTTAATAAAAAATAGAAAGCTAAGACGTTTTAAACGGTATGTCGATAACGTTTAAGATGCGGCTTATCTTGTATTAAAAAACTCGTCAAAAAGTTTTCTTAATACAAGAAGTTAGGATGTCGAAAGTAATTATTACCAATCCATTATCAATTTAGTTTTAAAATTATAAAAAACAGTTTATGTTAAAAATTTCTAAAGGCTTGGTTGCTTTAGCGGCCGTGGCTTTAGTGCTTGGTGTAGCCGTTTCTCCGGCTCCTGCCAGCGCTCAAACCACCGCTGAGCTCCAGTCTCTTATCGCTTCTTTACAAGCGCAGATTGCTGCCTTGACCGCTCAATTGGGTGGCTCGACCGCTTCTGCTCCGGCCAGCACTTCCTTTACCCGTAACCTTACGGTAGGTAGCGTTGGTGCCGATGTTATGGCTCTCCAACAGTTACTTAACTCCAAGGGCTTTACCGTTGCCACTGCTGGCGCCGGTGCTCCTGGTGCTGAGTCTACTTACTTTGGTGCCAAGACTAAGGCTGCTTTAGCTGCCTTCCAGGCTGCTAATGGCATTGCCCCGGCTTCCGGTTACTTTGGTCCAATTACCCGCGCTGCTATCTCGTCCATGGTTGTTACTACCACTCCTGGTAGCACCACTCCTGGTACGACCGTACCAGCTGGTCAGGGTACTGAGGGCTTAATCACCACCAAGTTGGCTGGTGACCCACCAAACGATGCTAACGTCCGCAAAACAACCGATGTACCAGCTTATGGTATTGAGGTTAAGGCCGTTGGTTCTGACATGACGGTAGACCGCGTAGATCTCCAGATCTCCGTAACTCCGTCTGGCGGTTCGGCTCAGAATCCTTCTACTTTCATCACTGGCATCAGCGCTTGGGATGGCAGCACGAAGTTGATGGAGAAGGCTTTGTCTTCGACTGACTTCAACAAGGATTCCAACAACATTTATCACGTAATCGTTTCGGGTATCGGCTTCAAGGTGCCTAAGGACAGCACTAAGACTGTTGTCTTCAAGCTTAACGTTGCTTCGATCAGCTCGACTGATAAGGCTCGCACCGTTACTATCCAGGGTTACTCTGGCTCGAGCCAGAACGTTCGCGCCGTGGATACCTTGGGCTTGAACTCTTACACCGACATGTCTGGTTCTGCTAACACCCGAACCCACACCTTTGACTCGCCTGGTAGCTCGACCTTGACGACTTCTGTCAACAACCAGTTGACTCCTAAGTCTCAAAACAACAAGGTTAGCACCACCGACGGTGTTCAGTACTTGACTATGCAGGTCTTCAACGTTAAGTCGACCACTGCTGATTCTAAGATCACTGATATTGGTGTGAACGTAAACGGTACTTCGACGACGGTTCTTCCTTCGACCTTGTACCTCTACGACGGTTCCACAATGCTTGGTTCGGTAACTGCTCCAGTTTCTTTGGCTGGTACCGCTACCTTCACCAACTTGTCTATTAACGTAGCTAAGGATCAAACTAAGTCCTTAACAGTTAAGGCGTCCTTCCCAACTTCGGTAACGAATGGTTTGGCCGCTTCTACTAGCATTAAGACTGCTGGCAACATCCTTTACGAGAAGCCAGATGGCTCTACTGCTAATGGTGGTCCATCCTCGCAGATTGCTGGTAAAGACCAGTACTTCTTCGCGGCTGCCCCTGCTTGGACCTTGGTTAGCACCAATATGTCTTCTGCTGCCTCCAGCCAGACGGCTTCCAGTTCTTTGACTGGTACCATCGTGTTGAAGGTGCATAACGACGGCGGTAGCTCGTTGACCAAACCAACCTCTTCTGACTTTACGGTTGTGTTTGCTTCTTCGACTCAAGCCAACGGTGCTTACACTTCGGCTAACTCGGTAACTGTAACCAACACCTCGGTAACCACTTCTCCGACCGATTCTACGGTTGGCGATGGCGGCGAGTACTTGGTAACTATCACCGGTACGATCTACTCGAGCAGTGCAAGCATTGGTTCTAGCCAGAACCTCTTCATGGCGGTTAAGGACATTGACACCACGATTGGCTCTAACCCAATCACCAACCAAACTTGGGGTGTTGATGACTTCTTCACTGCTCCTGCTCAGTTGACCAAAACTACTTACTAATCTAGGTAGTTAAGCTAAATAACTCTTAATCGGGTTATAGCTAACAAAACCGCCCCCACAAGGGGCGGTTTTGTGTTACAATAATTTTACTTATGGATGCTAAAGCCGATTTATTGTGGCTAATTGGAGTTATCTTCTTGTTGTTTGTGGCTTGGGTTTATACTGGCGGCCCTAATCGTCCGGCCGCCACAGGCGGCCCATTTATTGAGCCGCCAACGGGGACACAAATTGGTGACACTTACGGTAATTTAAGTAATCCGACCAATTCAGTAAAAATAGGTAATACAACCTTGGGTGAAAATAGAACAACCACTCCTAACGCTTATACGCCAAATTCTCCAACTTCAATTTATAAAGGCGATGTTCGTTTAGAGCGGGGCAATGCTTCAGGTGAGACTAATCCTAATCAGGAGTACATTGTTATTAGAAATAATGGTACTAAAACCGTTAACTTAAGCGGCTGGAGTTTAAAAAATGGTGGTGACGAGCGACTTTATTTGGCCAGTAACGGTCAGTATGTGGCTGGACGAGCACGTTGGGCGGTAATCCCAAATGGTCAAATGATTTTTACGGATAAAAGTTCTAATTTAACCGCCATTAATTTATTACCAAGAGAGCGAGCGGTGATTAACACGGGGAGGATTGCTAGTGAAATTCCAATTAAGATTACCACTAGTTTTAAGAGTTCTATTTGTACTGGTTACTTAGATTATTTGCCAGGCTATGTTTTTGTCCCTAGTTTATCTGGCTATTGCCCTTCACCAGCTAAGGAGCCAGGGATTAATTTGCTCAATGATGATTGTTATAAAATTGTCTCTAACTTGGGTAGCTGTCATACGCCAAAGTTTGAGATTACTCAAGATGGCATTACTTTAATGGATGGACGTCGAGATATCCCAACTCAGTGTCAAACTTTTATTAAGGAACATTTTAACTACTACGGGTGTTTAAAGTATCATAGTAGTGACCAAAACTTTTTTGGCCAAGAGTGGCGCATTTTCCTTAATACCACTGAGATGTGGGGTAAGGATCGAGAGTCAATTAATTTATACGACAGTGGTGGACACTTGGTTGACCGCTTAACTTATTAAATATGATTAAAGTAATTATTGCTGGTGGTGGTTTTGGGGGAGTTAAAGTTTTTAATAAATTAGTTAAAAATCTAAAGTCTATACCTGATCTCCAGCTGACTTTAATTAATGATGTTAACTATTTTTTATTTACGCCATTACTCCATGAGGTGGCTACTGGTAGCTTGGCGCCAGAGGATATTATTGTGCCACTACCGTCACTAGCCAAACCACCCAAAAGTCGTTTTGTGGCGGGGCGAGTTTTGTCGGTTAAAACAAATGAAAAAAAGTTGGTAACAGAACGTGGGGAATTTGATTACGATTATTTAATTCTTGGCCTAGGTTCAGAAACTAATTTTTATAACACACCTGGGGCCGATAATTATGCTTTACCGCTTAAAAACTTAGACGATGCCGCTCGGATTAAAAATCGAGTTATTGAACAATTTGAAAGGGCTCAATGTTTGAGTGATATGGCTTTAAAAAGACAAGCCCTAACCTTTGTTATTGTAGGTGGTGGCCCAACGGGGATTGAGTTAGCGGGAGAGTTATCAGATTTTTGTCGGACTACCTTCCGTAAGATTTATGGACCAGCTCTTTGTCAATTAACAAGAATTATTGTTGTTCAACGTGATAATCATATTTTGCCGCAATTTTCCGTTGGGTTACGAGAGCGGAGTTTGGCTGCTTTATCTAAAAAAAGGGTAGAAGTTTTAGTTAATACTGGGGTATCTGAAATTATGGCCAACGGGGTAAAACTAAGCACTAATGAAACAATTACCGCTGATAATGTTATTTGGACTGCGGGAGTTAAGCCACAAAGTTTAGCTGGGACCGAGAGTTGGCCTCAAGAAAAAGGTCGTTTTAAAGTTAATTCGTTTTCTCAATTAATCGGCCATGAAGAAATTTTTGTTTTAGGTGATTTGGCTCAATTTATGGATCAAAAGACACAAACGCCATTACCAATGTTAGCTCAAGTAGCTGATCGCTCGGCTAAGGCGGTAGCAAAAAATATTTTAAATTTAATTAATAAAAAACCACTAGTACCGTTTAACTTTAAATCTCAAGGAAGCATTGTTTCATTGGGGAGTTGGTTTGCCGTGAGTGAGATTATGTCGTTTCATTTTGCTGGACGTTTAGCGTGGTTATTGTGGCGAGTAGTTTATTGGTCAAAGATGCCAACTATAAGTAAAAAACTGCAAATTGCTTTAGATTGGGTGATAAATATGTTTAGGCCAAGAGACGTCTCTCTGCTACCATTTAAAGAAAATCTAACTAAATAATCTAAATCATGATTAGGCGTTTTTTAATTTTTGGTATTTTATTTTCATTATTAATCATCCCTAATTTAAGTTTAGCTGCCACTACTATTAGTAGTGAGTTGTTAAACGGATCTACGGCTAATGCCAGTTTAAATTTAAATGACAGTTCCGCTAAGGTTGATGTTACTTTAACGGCGAGTGAGCCGGTTAAATGGAGCACAATTGCGATTTGTAATATAAACGATGATGCTTGCTCTCGGACGACAGCAGTAAAATATTTTACCAGCACTAGTGATTACTCGGCGACAGTTGTTAAAACATGGGATGGTAAAACTAGTGCTGGTAGTAATGTGGCTGTTGGTGATTATAAAATAAAAGTTACAATTAAAAATGCGGCCAGTGAGGAATCGGTTGTGACTCTAAATAATTATTTAATTAAGGTTGTATCTGGTGATGTGGTCACTAGCACTAGTGTTGCTAATACTAATGATAGTCAGGCAATTAGCGACTCAAGTGATGATAATGGCACCTCGGCTCACTTAAGTAGTACGCCCTTATCTAGCACTAAAGAAACGGTGTGGCAATTAGACTTAGGTCGGGAGCGGCAAGTTTTAGTTGATCAGGTGGTACCCTTTGTGGCTAAAGATGTAAGTGGCGCACCAACTGATAGTAATATTGTGTGGAGTTTTGGCGATGGTTGGAGTGGGGCTGGTCGAGAAGTTTTCCATCGTTATTCTCGACCGGGTACTTATGAAGTGGTGGCTAATGGCCACTCTAATAAAAGTGAGTCAGTGGCGCGGACGAGGATTACTGTTTTGGCGGCAGAATTTACTGCTAGTTGGGAGGGTTTAGATGAAGAGGGGGCTTTAATTTTAACTAACAATCAAAATTCTGAAGTAAACTTAGGTGGTTTAGTCTTGTTAGCTTCTGGTACGCCTAAGTTTACTTTACCGCTAGATACCTTATTGCCGGCTGGTCAAAAAATTGTTTTAGAATCATCACTCACTCATTTAAATGGAGAAGAAGAGACAACTTTAATCACTCCAGCAGGGAGAGTCTTAGTCAACTTAAAACCGGAGCCTAAGCGGGTTGAGCTCTTGGCTGCCGTGGGGGAATTACAGCAAAAACTAATTACGGTTAAAAATAAACTTAATTCACGGTCTGTTGCTAAAACTAATATCGAGACTAATTTAGGGTTAACGGCTTCGCCGACTAAGGCAGATTCACAAGCTAATAAGGCCACAACTACCACTATTAAACTAATGGCTCAATCGGCCGATAGTTGGTGGCAACGTTGGCTTAAATTTATTCGTGTGCCATAATTAAAATTATGAAATATTTAGATAAAACTTTTTGGCAGATGTCTGGCTTGTTTGTGTTAATTGTTGTGGGGGCTTTAGCGGCGGTTTATTACTTAAAACAATACGATAATCAGCCGGTAAACTCGACCATTGACAAAACAGCTGAAACTGTTAGGATTAGCAAGTAGCCGCAGAAAGCAGGCCGCCATAATGGCACAAGTCCTGCCGAGGTCGAACTCCCGGCTTTTAGCCGTTTTTTATTTGTTAAATTATGGCAATCAATAAAGCAAAGAAGGTTGAAATTTTAGACCGGTTAAAAAATGAGGTGGTTAAGGCTAATACTATTGTCTTAGTTAACTTCCATGGTTTACCGGTGGCGGAGAGTACTAAACTCCGCCGCTCGCTCCGCGAGAAAATGGTTAAGTTCTTTGTAGCTAAAAAGACCCTTATTAATAAAGCTTTCACTGATGCCGGTTTTACTGGTGAGGTGCCAGTTTTAGACGGTGAGGTAGCAGTGGCTTATGGTGATGACCAGCTAGCTGTGCCAAAGGGGATTTACGAGTATGAGAAGCAGACCAATGGCTTGGTTAAAATCTTGGGTGGTGTATTAGACGGAGCTTACACAGATCAACAAACTATGTTGACCCTAGCTCAAATTCCGCCACGCGAGGTCTTATTGGGTCAGTTCTTAAACCTCATCAACTCGCCGTTACAAGGTTTGGCCATGGCGTTGAACGAGATTGCGAAGAAAAAGTCGAATTAATTAAATTTATCAAGTTATTAATTATAGAATTATGGAAGAGAATAAAACTATTGAGACTCCAGCCAAGTTTAAGGACTTGGTAGAGAAGATTGAGGCAATGAGCGTAATTGAGCTCCATGAATTGGTTAAATTCTTAGAGGAGAAGTTTGGTGTTTCGGCCCAAGCTGTAATGGTAGCTGGTGGTGCCGCCGCTGGTGGCGCTGCAGCCGAGGAGAAGGACTCCTTTAATGTTGAGCTTAAGAGCGCTGGCGAGCAGAAGGTCCAAGTAATCAAGGCTATTAAAGAGGCTTTGGGTCTTGGTCTTAAAGAAGCTAAAGACTTAACTGACGCCGCTCCAAGTATGCTTAAGGAGGGTATGAAGAAAGCCGAGGCTGAGGCCCTTAAAGCTGCAATTGAGGCCGCTGGTGGCTCGGTTGAGCTTAAATAATCTGTTATTAATTCAGCCAAAAACACCGTTCGCTTGCGAGCGGTGTTTTTGGTATTATTTACCCCATGGATATTTTGGGTAAGATTTTTGGTAGTCCGAACCGGGTTAAGATAATGCGCCTATTTTTATTTAATCCGGAGTTGGTTGTAACTACCGCCGAGGCGGCCAAGAGACTTAAAATTCCAACTCTCTCAACTCAAAAAGAGTTAAGACTTTTAGATCAAGCGGGTTTAATTAAAGCTGGGCATGAGTCTGGTCAGAGTAAAAAAGTTTGGCGGCTTAATCCTAAATTTTCTTTAACCAGACAATTTAAATACTTATTAGATACCGACTTTAAGGAGCGTCGAGATGAGATTGGTCAGAGGTTTAAAAATTGTGGTCAAGTTAAACTTTTAATTATTGCCGGTAGTTTAATTGGTGATGAAAATGGTCGCGCCGACTTGGTGTTGGTGGGGGATAGTCTCCGCCGCGGTTTAGTTGAGCAGGCTATACGAACTTTAGAGACTGAGGTGGGTAAAGAGATTGTTTATGCCCTTTTAGAGACTAAGGACTTTTACTATCGTTTAGGCGCGAGTGATAAATTTATTAGGGATTTATTAGAATTTCCTCACGAGAGACTTATCAACAAGCTTGATTTTTAGCCTCTCGCTAGATGTTATAATAAGGGCATTATTATGAGTTTAAGGGTCGAGTAAAAAGTAAGTAAATATTCAAAAAAATATATGTTACTTCAAACTTGGAGCCAAGTGCTAACCTACTCTTTCCAGAATCTTTGGACAGGGGTAGTGGCCTTCGTTCCCAATCTCATCGTGTCCATCATCATCTTTGTGGTGGGTTGGGTGGTGGGAGTAGTCTTGGGTCGCTGGGTGGCGCAAATCATCCACGCCCTTAAAGTCGATAAAGCTTTGCACAGCTTGGGTATCAATGACATTGTTTCCCGCGCTGGTTTCCGTTTAGACTCGGGCGCTTTTGTTGGGGCCTTAGTCCGCTGGTTTGTGATTGTTGTTTTCTTAGTAGCCGCTTTAGACGTTTTGGGTCTTTCACAAGTTAACCTTTTCCTCCAACAGGTGGTTTTGGGTTACATCCCTAACGTTATTGTTGCTACCTTTATCTTGCTTATTGCAGCAGTAGTAGCCGAGCCTCTTAAGAAGGTGGTTACCGGCTCGGCTCGCGCGGCTGATTTACCATCGGCCGAGTTGTTGGGCGGCGTTGCTTTGTGGGCAGTTTGGGTGTTTGCCTTTTTTGCCGCGCTTAATCAGCTTGGCATTGCTGGGGCCTTCTTCCAGACTTTGTTCACCGGTATTATTGCCATGATCGCTTTAGCTGGAGGCCTCGCCTTTGGCTTAGGTGGCAAGGAAGCTGCTTCTCGCTATTTAGACAAACTCCGCGGCGATATCTCTAAATAAGCTTTATTAGAGCTTAGAAAAAGCCCCTGCGAGCAGGGGCTTTTTTGTTGGCTTGACCCTGTGGAATAAGGCTTAAATTCCACAGGGTTGACGGGGGTTTTGGGTCGTGTATAATAGCTTTTGTCGATATATGAATACTATTAACCAAGCAAAAAGGCGGATATTTTAGCCCTATTTTAAGTTGGGCCCGAAAATCCGCCGCAAGGCGGTTATTTAGTTAGAAAATCGACATTACATAAAGACCCTGATCGTTGACAATTGAGCAACAGGTAAAAGCATTAAACTGGAAATTTTCCACTATCTTTGCCGGTGGTGGAGAATCTACAAAAAGCAATCAAATATAAAGTAAGCGGTTTTTAGATTTCCTAATAGGAAATCAAGAGTATATGGAGGATGCCTAGACTTTGAATGGCGAGGAAGGACGTAGCATAGCTGCGATAAGCTTCGGGGAGGTGCCGAGCAACCTTTGATCCGGAGATTTCCGAATGGGGAAACCCTATTGAGTAAACCTCAATAATCCATCTTTAGATGGAAGCATACCTAGGGAAGTGAAACATCTCAGTACCTAGAGGAAAATAAACTAATTTAAGCTTTTTAATTTTGGCGAGATAGTTATCGCCAGGATTAAGAAGCTTTTGCATTCCCTTAGTAGCGGCGAGCGAACGGGGAGGAGCCCAAACCGTCAGTAGCAATATTGGCGGGGTTGTAAGGTGGTAGCGTAGTTAAACTAGAGAAGTGATAAATCAGTTGGTTAATTGAACCCGCTGGGAAGCGGGGCCACAGACGGTGACAGCCCGGTAAATGAAAATCAATTGACTTCTTTGCTACCAATCTTGAGTACCTCGGGACACGACTAGCCTGAGGGAATCCGGCAGTACTAACTGCCAAGGCTAAATACATTCAGAGATCGATAGTGAACTAGTACCGTGAGGGAAAGGTGAAAAGCAGCCCGACGAGGGCGTTGAAATAGACCTGAAACCATATACTTACAAGGAGTCGGAGCCCGAAAGGGTGACGGCGTGCCTATTGAAGAATGAGCCAACGAGTTTATGTATGCGGCGCGGTTAATCTGCAATTAGCAGAAGAGCCATAGGGAAACCGAGTGTTAATAGCGCGTATGTCGTCTACATAAGACCCGAAGCCAGGTGAGCTTGCCATGAGCAGGGTGAAGGTGTGAGAAATCACACTGGAGGCCCGAACCGGTGACCCGTGCGACAGTCTCGGATGACTTGTGGTAAGGAGTGAAAAGCTAATCGAACCTGGTAATAGCTGGTT
>CAYVQX010000004.1:0-1612 GCA_964453715.1 uncultured Candidatus Saccharibacteria bacterium
GAGTCCCTCCGGGAGCACAGCAGGGTAAAAAGTTTAAGGGCGAGCCCGCACACCAAGTTTTGCGGGTGGGGTTGTGCCTTTATTATTAATAAGTTTTAACTTGGTGTGCGGGCGAGTGGCGGAATTGGTATACGCGTACGTCTCAGAAGCGTATGGAGCAATCCTTGGGAGTTCAAGTCTCCCCTCGCCCACTGGAAATGGTAGAAGGAATATGTTAAATTAATTTTACTTTAACTAGCAAGCGGGCTTGCCCGCCGCAGCTCGTTAGAGCGAAGGCGGGTATGGTTTAGTGGTAGAACACGTCCTTGCCAAGGATGAGACGGGAGTTCGATTCTCCCTACCCGCACCAAAACGATTGACCTATTGTCCAATTAAGAGACAGATTTGGGGATAACATTGGGGACATGTGTATAAAAGTCAGGTCTATTAGGTCTATTATGTCTGATGATATGGCTATAAATAAGGGTTTTTGTAAAATATCGTTATTTTAGAACAAACTAGTTACATAAGAAACATTTCACGCGAAACAATTAAGACTAAAAATGTTGGAAAATAGACCTAAAACTAGTAAACAGGTTACAGGTGAAACGGGGGAGCAATTAGCATGTGACTTTTTAGTCCAAAAGGGTCATAAGATAATAGACAGAAATTATCGCCAAAAGTGGGGTGAAATAGACATTATTAGTCAAAAGGACGGCATCTGGCACTTTGTAGAGGTTAAGACTGTTACCCGTGAAAGATTAATGGAGGGGGATTATGAGCCGGAAGATAATATTCACCCTTGGAAGATAAAAAGATTAAGTCGAGCGATAGAAACCTATATTTTAGAACATAAAATTGACGACGAGGCCGATTTCCAAACGGACTCGATTGCGGTGTATTTAAAACCAGATGGGGGAGTGTGGAAGATTGATTACATGGAGGAGATCTTCTAGTTACACGTGAAAAATTTAGTAAAATAAAACCCCCGCTTAGTGCGAGGGCTCGAGAGGAATTAGACCTCTCTAAGGGGTTATTGGGGTTGGCGCACCCGGATGGGGCAACCTTTCTCGCGCTGGAGAATCAACTCTCCGCGCTTGCGCCCAACCACCTCGCCATAGAAGGGGCGGCGGTAGCGCGTGGTGGCCTGGACCGTATTGTTGTCCAACCACCGGAGGGCTTGCCGCCGGGGGAGATGCTCCCGCAGTTTGGGCTGCATGCGCGGGATCTCCGGCATGGAGTCGGCCATCGCCGGATTTTCCGGCTCGATTTCCTCATCCTCACCGGAGACGTGCTCGCCTACGTGGCCGAGACCGACAGCCTCGGCCAGGTAGTCTTTAACCTGCTGGCGCTCCCGCCGCGGCGAGGCAAACCAAGCCAGGAGCGGGATCATGCAGAAGATGATTGCGATGGTCAACTTGGCCAGAAACACGGTCACCGGCGCTCCTTCGTACACGAAAAAGTCTGTTGCCGCTGTGAAAATGTGGAAAATCGTATCCATAATCTCCCCTTCCTATTATCGGCCTTGGGCCGACGGTTGTATGTGCTACTGTTGCTAGTATAGCATATCTACATAATTTGTCAACTATGAGTTGTTTTTTAGCTTATAGAGTGCTATGTTTTAAGGGTTAAA
>CAYVQX010000004.1:1712-9412 GCA_964453715.1 uncultured Candidatus Saccharibacteria bacterium
AACGGAGCGTGGTGTAACGGCTAACATTCTCGGTTTGGGACCGAGCGACTCCGGGTTCGAATCCCGGCGCTCCGACAAATAGGTAATTTACCTTACTCTGACATTTTTTCTTTAAATAGGGCTTTTTTACTTTCTATTTCTTTTTTAAACTCAAGATGACCAGGCTCAGCTAGTTGCCATAAGAGGCGGAAGATTACTTTAAAAGTCTCGGCAATATTCTCGTTATTAATTAACGTAGTAACAAAATCACTTTTTAGTGAAGTTATAGCTACTTTTTTACCATAAACTATAATCTGAGACCCAATTAAGAAGGAGTCCCTAGGTACCATCCGGCGAGTGACTAAATTGGCCTCATCTTTGTCTAAAAAGTGAGCCCCTGGGTTTTTATCTATAGGAGTAAGGGCTAGAGTTCTTATACCGAGTCGGGTTTGCTGTTTAATCTGCTCTTTTACTAGTTCTACCAACTCTTTAGAGTCGTTATCAAAAGGGGATCTAAAGAGGAGGAGATCGTTTTTATCGTGGTTAATATCTTCATAAACTCGCTCTAAACCCTCTAAACCTCGATAAAAGGAGACTCCCGGGGCCCCAAAAGAAAAGTTAAAGTCTGAAATTAGATTTGGTAGGAGGGAAGAAATGGCTAATTGGGCATCCTTGGCCTCAAACTCCCTCTTCTCTGCCAATTCCTTTAATTTTAAGGGGTGGAGTGGTAAAAAGGTGGCTACCTTGCCAGGGCGATCATTTTTCTCTACTAACCCTAAGGCAATCAATTCATTGAGGCTTTTATATATTAAACCTCTCTTAAAGTGACTGTTTTGGTAGATTTTGCGAGCATTTAGCTCGCCATTTTTAAGTAAAAAATCATAAATAAAAGCTTGAGCCTCGGTTAAACCTCCATTGGTAAGATTTTTATATGTCATATAGTTGTAACAAAATAATCAAGATATATATACTTAATTATATAATTATGCTAAAAATATGCAATTTGGTTATAAACAAGTGACATTTTTATTGACAATAAAGCTTAAATCATGTATACTCTTGGCAGATAGTTTGAAAGGTTGGTTACTTAATTCCTTCTTGGCCTCCAGTCCAGTCTCTAATCACTGGCGGCCGTGAAGGAGTTGAGTAATCTAGGTTCTTTAAAAACTGCGCTTAGGCGCAAGGGGGATAATATGTTTTGGAAGATGAGGATAGCTGTGGCGGCATGGGTCCTGCGGACCCTGTGTGGCAATGTCCACATTTGCTCCGAGTGTGATCGGAAGTATACCGCAAAGTCCACGGTCCGGGACTTCTTCCCATATTGGGAATCGGACCACCGGGGAGAGATCTCCGGCAAGACTTATGAACGTTTCTTCCGAGAGGGCGGGAATTTTTATTCCAGAGGTGACCTCGAGGAAGATTCTGACTAAGTTTTGGGTTGTGAGGTAAGGCGACGGAAATAACTCACAACCTCAATCCCTGAAAGGGGTGCGACGGCAAGTTTAACGCCGATAATGAATACCGCAGGGTGGCAACCGAGAGCCCGACTGGTCCTCGTTACGGACCAATCCTTTTTTGCTTGAGTTAGAAATTGCAACTCTAACTCGAGCTTCTTATTCACTTAATAAGCCTGTGGCTTGTTGGGTGATTGGAAACAAGTTCTTTAAAAAACTGCGCCGTAGGCGCAAGGGGGATAGTATGAAGGTAAAAAGGGTCGAGATTTTTTCGGCCATCCCACGTACGGTTGGGTGGGGAGGCGGAAGCCCCTACCGGTTACAGAAAGACATCAACGACTTCCTCTCTAGGGAGGGGGTCTCGGTGTTATCTGTACAAACTGTGCAGGTGGCCGGGGAGTTCGTTGCGACCATTTTCTACGAGGTAGATGAAGAAGTCCTCGAGAGGTGGGAGCTCGAATCCCGTTCTGCCCTGAACCGTCTAATGTCCTAGACGCTGGAAGGGGCCGGGCCGATGAGGCCTGGGAACAGAAGTTTTTCTCCTTTTTTAAAATGAGAAAAACAAAAATTACTCGAGCTAATGAAGTTTATTAGTTCGAGTTTCTTATTCACTTCATCATGTGATGGTGGGGTGATAGGAAGATTTAAGAACATTAAAAATTTTTTACCTGATCCATATTTTTTCTTAATTTAGGAGTTAATTGAGAAATGATATGGGTCAGGTATGTGCAGATACTGAAACCCACACCAAGAAGTCATCATTTTGGGCTGGAAATCCAAATGAGACACTTGGGACAATTGGTTGCATATAAGGGGGAAACTTCTAAAATGCAAATGCGAAACCATTAGGCCTTCTTGTTAAAACACGCTGATGCGTCTGGTCTTTAAGTAGATCGGGGTCTGGCATTGCCTGGCAACAGAATTATGCTAACAAGAAGGGGGATCCTGTAATAATATGTAGGGTCTCGTAGATATTTAAAATTCTACACTGGTGCTGTATTTTGCACTGCACAAGCTCAAGCAGGCATTTTGTCTGCTTGAGTTTCTTATTCACTTAATAAGCCTGTGGCTTGTTGGGTGATTGGAAACAAGTTCTTTAAAAAACTGCGCTTGGCTGCAAGGGGGATAATATGTTTTGGTTAAAAATAGCCGCTGTTTTTGGGTGGCTAAAAAATGTTTTAGAGCTCGCGGAGGGCTATTTTCTCCGCATGGCGGTCTCCTATTTAGGGGCCCGCGGCTATCAGAGGTTTATCTTTAACTCTTTTTACTACGGGTCTCACCCGGAGTATGGAGAGGGAGAGGTGAGTAGAGTTTATTTTTTTTAACCCCAAGGTCGACCTAAGTTTATGGGTCGACAAGGAGTTTTCACATGGCCACTTCTCGGAGGATGAGGCTAATACCGACTTTTCCGAGTGGCTGGCTCGTCAGAAGGGGCTCTTTATAGAGTTGCCTAGAGGACATTAGTCCTCTTTCTTATTCACTTCATCACGTGATGGTGGAGTGATAGGGAATAGATCTCTTAAAATAAGGCCATTCTCAATATTATCTATAACACCTAGTCAACTAGTTGGAAAAGGTAAGAATAAGGAATGGACTAAGGAGACAGAGGATGAAAATTCTCAATGCTTTCTCTGTAAACATGCTATCCGGTTTGCCGGCTCTGGTGGAATTTACAGAGGTCTCGCTTAGTGAGGCGGCGAAGTTGGCCCGTAGTGCGGAAAGCGCTATTGGTCATGCCGACACTGCGGCGGTTTTTTCAACCGTTCTCGGTGTGCCACTGTCTACCAATAGAGCCACCGTCACTCTCCAAAAGGGTGATGAGGCGCTAGTTGGTCAGTACCGTGGACCTCGCTTGCCGGAAGGGTCTACCACCCTCCCGGACGACGCCACTATTCAGTGGATTGTCGTCTCTGTTGCCTAAAGGGCGGCGAGATAAACGATGCCGGTAACGTTAAGCCGGGCGTGTTACTGACACGGTGGGATGGTCTCCCGAAAGTGGTTGATACCACATAGTATTGTCTTTGAGAGGAGATTTAAACTCCTCTTTCTTATTCACTTCGTGAGCTTATAGCTCGTTAAGTGATTGGAAACAAGTTCTTTAAAACTGCGCCGTAGGCGCAAGGGGATAATATGAAAAAAATGACTCAGGATGAGCTAGGTTTTGCCCGCAGCCTGAAAGAAGTGCGGGTGTGGGTCGGCGACGACCCGCAGACGGGCGGCAAAGTACTGCTCGTCAGTGGGTACTTCGGTATCCACCTTACCAAAGAGGAGGCTGAAGAGTCTGGCCTCAATGGTAAGTCGGGGGATTAGTCCCCAGCCACTTATCTTTAAGCGTTCTCGTAGAGAACGCTTTTTATTTTACTCTTTACGAGTTATAATTAAGATGGCGATTTATTATTAACTTAACCTTTTTATTTAGGTTATGAAAAAAATTCTCTTAATTTTAGCTTTAGCGGTAGCTTTACCGTTATCGGCTAGCGCTGCTCGGATTGAAACGGGGGACCAATTTATTTTACCCGCTGGTGAGCAGTCATTGGGCAATACTTATGTAGGGGCGGGGAGTGCCTCAATTTTGGGGCAAGTGGCTGGCGATTTATATATTGGCGCTGGGACCACAGTTATCTCGGGACAAGTTACCGATGACGTAGTGGTTGTTGGCGGTAATACTACTATTACCGGCAATGTAGCCGGTGATGTGCGAGTGCTTGGTGGCCAAGTAACTATTACTGGTCAAGTGGCTGGCGATGTTTTTGTGGCTGGTGGCGCTCTTAATTTGGGCGGCGAGGTAGCTGGTGACTTAGACTTTATTGGTGGCATGTTAAAAATTGCCGACAATGCCAAGGTTGGCGGTAATGTTACTTACCGCTCAGATCGCAAGGCAGATATTAGCTCTAAAGCTTATATTGGTGGGACGGTTACTTATGATAAAAGTTTAGCCGAGAAGTTGGGCGTTTTAAGACAATCGGCTGGACATGGCTCATTTAAGACTGGCTTCTTTGCTCTATTTGGCGCGTGGCTCTTCCTTAAGTTCTTAATGTTGATGTTTGCTGCCTTGGTGGTCTATTGGTTATTGTCTGAACCAATGGAGAAGGTGTTGAAGATTAGCTTCTCTCATCCTTGGCGCTCATTAATTACCGGTTTTGCCACCTTGGCTGCCGTGCCGGTGTTGGCGGTTATCTTGCTGGTAACAGTAATTGGCTTACCGCTAGCAATTTTAATTGGCCTAGCTTACTTAGTTATCTTAATTGCGGCCAAATTAATTGCTGGTATTGTGCTTGGTGTTTGGTTGGATTGGAAGGTGATGAAACGGCCAAACTTTAAACTAAAATGGTTTAATGTTGTCTTGGGTATCATTATTTTCTTCGCTTTGGGGTACTTACCAATAGTCGGCTGGCTAATTGATTTAGTTGTGGTGGTAATGGTTTTTGGCGCTATCTTAGATCTCTTGTACCGACGCTGGTTGGCTACTAAATAATCGCTTTATCCCCATTTGGGTCTTAGGAGTTGACTTTTTGGGTGATTTGTGTATACTGTAGAAGTTGTAAGTTTCTCCGTTTTTGTAGGGCGTCTGCTTTAAGCAGTAGCCAGCAAGAGGAGGGTCGCTCTTACAAAAATTAGTAAACGAAGTTTGTTCAACAATGGCTAAGAAGCTTTATGTTGGCGGCTTGCCTTACGCTACGACCGACGACGAATTGAAGTCGGCCTTTGCCCAGGCGGGTACCGTAGAGTCTGCGACCATTATTATGGATCGCGCTACCGGTCGCTCGAAGGGTTTTGGTTTCGTAGAGATGTCCAATGATGCCGAGGCCCAAGCGGGTATCGACATGTGGAATGGCAAGGACTTTGGTGGCCGCAATTTGACGGTCTCCGAGGCCCGCCCTCTCGAACCTCGCCGCTAATCGCGTCGAGTTCATCAAAAAATCCCGATTTGATCGGGATTTTTTGATGGTTAAAAAAGCGAGATAAAACCCTGATCGTTGTTGGCCACAGGCCTAAACGATCAGGGCGCTGACGCATCAATAGCTTAACTATGTGCATGACCCTTACCCCCAGCTAACATCCCCATCTGATGGAAAAAATCTTTGGTGCGGTTGGTGTGAGGTAACAGGCTTAAACCGTTTGCATTTAAAACCTCACTTTGGATCACACCGTTGTTGTCGGTGATTCTTATCTTCAATAAATCACCAGTGAAGCGTGGTCCCCAAAAAATGATAATTTGACTAGTGGTCCCATTATCACTCTTCTCTCCGATGGCTCTGAAGCGTATATCCTCCTTAGTTAAATCTTTAAACCAACGTAAGAGATGGATCCTCGCTTCTTGTATATGAACCAAATTTTGATTCATCACTGCCTCCTTTCTTTAGTTTAAACCATTGATGACGTCAAAGATCTACCTTAATTATAACCTATTATCGGGCTGCCGAGAATCGAACTCGGTCTACACCCACCCCATGGGCGCGTACTACCGGTATACTACAGCCCGTAGTATTTTAACGGCTTAAATTTACCATATTTTCCCTTAAATTTGCCAGTTACACGGTTTTTGTTATATTTAGGTCAGATTCTTTTGAAATTGTAGTTAACAAGCGAGGAGGGCCTATGGCCGGATGTTACGTTAGTAGGGGAAGGATTTTCAACGCAACAACTATTGGCGACAGGCCAAGTGGAAAGGGGAGGGACTCGAGACGTTTTAATCGGCGAATGCCAAACGAGGTTCTAGGTATCCTCCAGGATCAGGTTGAGTACTTAAACCTGGAGTTAGGAAGAAAAAATCTTCCCTCGCAAAAAATTTACTGGATTGGCCGTGTAAATATTGATGAGGAGAGTGAGATGGTTTTAACTCTTCTCCATCGTCATGTTAATTTGCGGGTAGAGATCCGACCTTGGCGTCTGACGCCGGGCGATTTGTTGGAGCATTTGCAAGCTAATCCTGATTTGCCAACCTACGTGGTAGAGCGGGAGGATCTCATTGCTCCCTTACTTAGGCCTATTCGTAAAAGGATGGCTGAAGATGGATTATCCTGCAATTTTGTTGCTTTCCATGGGCGGGGGTTAGAGGCTTTTTACGCTTATCAAATAAATCAGATGGGTGAGGAAGTCTTCTATACTCGTTGGGTTAAACCACGCTCTCCCCAGCAGGTGCGGGCGGGTAAGTTCCATCATCCAGTACGTTTGATTTGATACTTTGCGCCTCACGACACCACTTGGTGTTGGCGGGGCGCTTTTTATGTTAATTAGGCGGGTTTACCCGCACACTAAGTTTGGTTTTACTTTTTTGTAACTTACGCTAAGATGAGCAGTGCACCTAAGAATGGTCCAGAAACCAAACTTAGTGTGCGGGATTAGTTTAATGGTAGAACATCAGTTTTCCAAACTGAGGGCGAGAGTTCGATTCTCTCATCCCGCACAAAATAATTTATCCCTACTGGTTCTGTGTTAAAATAAAATTAGTATGGAGAAATGGGGCACCGAGTTGCCAAAATTTTCTTCTCCCGATGAGGAGATCGCCTTTTTGCGTGCGGAGTTGGCGGCGCGCGAGGAGCGTGTAACTAAAACGCCAGAGTCTTTAACAGAGTTAAATAAACCCGCCCGCGAGTTAATCAGTTCTTATCAAGAGCCCACGCCTAACCAAGTTTTAACTGAAGATTATGTTTTAAAAACGCCGGAGGTGGCGGCAATTGTTTTAGATTTAGCGCCCGAGACCCACGATCGCCAAATGGAGGAGTTGCTGGGTATTTTGGAGGCTAAGGGGGTTAAAAATACTCTCTCTGTTTTAGCCGAGCTTAATAATCCGCATTTGGCCGATGACTTCCATCGGTTATTAATTCAATATTTACGCGTCGCGAGGCCTGATCAAATGCCCGAGAGTGAGCCTTTAGCCTCGGCCCTTAAAATGACCTTATTTGAGGTTGGTCTGCCAGAAGTTAAGGTAAGTGATGACGATCAAGCTGGTCAAAATAAAGTTAAAACCACCATCTCGTTAATGGAGCAATTGTATGCTGGTCTCCAGGGGATGCCCTTTAGTGTAGAGTTATCGGTGAGCAATGAGGGTGAGGAGACACTGTTTTATGTTAGTGTGCCTGAGCATAAGCGGAGTGTGTTGGAGAAGCAGGTGGTGGCCTTTTTCCCTGGAGCGAGAGTCTTGGAAACTAAAAATGATTACAATGTTTTTAACGCCGAGGGTATAACCGTAGCCTCTGTGGCGGGTTTAAATAATTACCCAGCTTTAAGTTTAAAAACTTATGAGCAATTTGATTACGACCCCCT
>CAYVQX010000004.1:9512-12104 GCA_964453715.1 uncultured Candidatus Saccharibacteria bacterium
ATAATTACCCAGCTTTAAGTTTAAAAACTTATGAGCAATTTGATTACGACCCCCTAAATGTTTTAGTTAACAGCTTTTCTAAACTTAATCAGGTGGGGGAGGGAGCGGCGGTGCAGTTAATTTGTCGGCCAACTACTTTTGACTACAGCAAGTTATATCGAGGTAAGCTTGCCAGACTGGAGAAGGGTGAAAAGACTAAAGAGGTTTTAAATGATAATAGTTTTGGCCATGATTTAGCTAAAGAGGTGGGCAAGTTCTTTTTGCCGGCTAAAAAACCAGCTAAGCCGGAAGAAAAGTCGGAGAAGGTTTTAGACACTCAAACTATTGAAACAATTAAACATAAATTAGAGAGTCCAATTTTAGAGGTTAACTTGCGCCTCCTCGCGTCGGCGCCCTCGCGCCCCTCGGCCGAGGCCTTACTTACCGATTTAGAGTCGGCCTTTAGTCAGCTGGAGCAGTCGGGGAGCAATAAGCTTAAGTTTAACCGGCCGAGTGGGCGCGAGTTAAATAAACTCTTCCACGCTTTCTCCTTCCGCCTATTCAACGAGCGAGAACTCTTGCCACTTAACTTAAAGGAGTTAAGTACTATTTACCATTTCCCTAGTGCTACCGTTAAGGTAACAGACAATTTGCGCGCTGTGCGCGCTAAAACAGCACCACCACCAGTTAGCTTGCCCATGTCTGGTCTTAAGCTCGGTGAAAATCGTCATCAAGGTGGTGTGACGCCAATTTACTTTGGGGCTGAGGATCGCTTGCGCCACTTTTATACCGTGGGTCAAACTGGCACCGGTAAATCAACCTTGCTTAAAAACATGGCGATCCAAGATATTGTTAATGGCGAGGGAGTTTGTTTTATGGATCCGCACGGTGTGGATATTTTAGATATTTTAGCGGCGGTGCCGCCAGCCCGTTTTGAGGATGTAATTTATTTTGATCCAGCGGGCGAGCGACCACTTGGTCTTAATATGTTGGATTACAATCCTAAATATCCTGATCAAAAAACTTTTGTCGTTAATGAGTTGCTCGCCATTTTTAATAAATTATTTGATATGAAGACGGTGGGCGGGCCAATCTTTGAGCAGTATTTTAGGAATAGTGCCTTGCTTGCTTTGGAGGATACTGGCACGCCGGCCACCTTGCTGGACGTGGCGCGGATTTTGGCCGAGCCGGAGTTTAGGCGCGCTAAATTGGCTAAATCGACTAATCCAATTATCCGCCAATTTTGGTTGGAGGTAGCCGAGAAGGCTGGCGGCGAGGCCTCACTCCAAAATGTGGTGCCCTATATTACTAGTAAGTTTGACGCCTTCCTCACTAACGATATTATGCGGCCTATCCTCCTCCAACGGCAGTCAGCCTTTGACTTTAGACAACTAATGGATGAGAAGAAAATTTTACTCGTTAACTTGGCTAAGGGTCGCTTGGGTGATATTAATGCCAACTTATTGGGTTTAATTATTGTGGGTAAAATTTTGCAGGCCGCACTCTCGCGGGTAGATGCGCCGCGCGACACCTTGCCACCGTTTTATCTATACATTGATGAGTTCCAAAACATTACCACCAACTCCACTGCCACTATCCTCTCGGAGGCTCGTAAGTACAAACTCTCACTCCATTTAGCTCACCAATTTATTGGTCAAATTGAGGACGAGATTAAAAATGCTGTCTTTGGTAACGTGGGTACTATTGCTGCTTTTAGAGTGGGTGTAGATGATGCTAAATATTTGGCTAGCCAGTTTGTGCCAGTGTTTGATGAGAGTGATTTGGTTAATCTAGATAATCGTCACGCTTATTTACGACTTTTGGTTGAGGGGCGACCGGCTCGACCCTTTGATTTGGAGACTTTGGCTCCCTTGCCGACCAATAATCAACTCATTGATAAACTGCGTGAGCTCTCTAATCTTAAATATGGTCGCGCCAGAAGTGATATTGAGCAAGAAATTAACGCTTTATATAAAAAATAAGCCAAACAAAAAACCCGAGTTAACTCGGGTTTTTTGTTGTAGTGATAAGGAAGCTATTTTACCGCCTCTTTAAAGGCTTTAGCAGCGCGGAATTTGGGCACATTCATGGCAGCTACCTGGACGGTGGCGCCAGTGCGTGGATTCCTCGCAGTGCGAGCGGCTCGCTTTTTAACCGAGAAGATACCTAAGCCGGCAATCGAGACCTCGCCACCCTTTTTAAGGGTGCCAACAATGGAGTCGATAACACCGTCTACGGCTTGCTCGGCTTGAGCTTTAGTACCGCCGATGACCTCATGCACTTTATCAATAATCGCTTGCTTGTTCATAACCTATGTTTTTAGGTTAACTTGCTAATTTACCCCGTTTGACTGGGGTCACGACCTTAGATTTCCACCTGCCTTAAATTATAGCGTTTGACCCTTATTTAGCAAGCTTATCCCCAAAGTTGACAAATAACCAATTTAATTTGTTTTACCGCGCAAATTCAATGACGCGAGTCTCGCGCATGACTACTATCTTGATCTCGCCAGGATATTTAAGCTCTTGCTCAATGCGGAGGGCAATATCGCGAGCCAGTTTGCGGGCCTCTAAGTCGTCCATCTCCTCGGGTTTTACAAACACTCTTATCTCG
>CAYVQX010000004.1:12204-13823 GCA_964453715.1 uncultured Candidatus Saccharibacteria bacterium
TTTGCGGGCCTCTAAGTCGTCCATCTCCTCGGGTTTTACAAACACTCTTATCTCGCGGCCAGCGGCAATGGCGTAAGTCTTCTCAATCCCCTTAAAGGAGTTGGCAATATCTTCCAAGTCTTTAAGCCGTTTTAAGTAATTCTCAATAGAGTCGCGGCGAGCGCCGGGGCGCGAGCCCGAGATAGAGTCAGCCACCTTCACAATAATTGACTCAATCGTCTCATAAGGATACTCCTCGTGATGGGCTTGCATGGCTTTAATTATTGGTTCGCCAGCGCCAAACTTCTCTAAAATACGGCGGCCAATTTCTACGTGAGTACCGGGCACCTCGTGATCTACGGCTTTACCAATATCGTGGAGGAGGGCACCGGCTTTAGCTACTTGGATATCGGCGCCCAACTCCTCGGCGAGCATCCCAGCCATGTGAGCCATCTCTACTGAGTGTTGGAGGACATTTTGACCATACGAGGTGCGGAAGTGGAGTCGTCCAAGGATTAATAAAATCCGTGGGTCTAGGTTAATTACCCCCGCTTCATAAGCGGCCTCCTCACCCTTTTGTTTAATAATCTTAGAGATCTCCTCTTTGGCCTTATCTACCAACTCCTCAATTTTGGCTGGTTGGATACGACCGTCTTTAATTAAGTTCTCTAAGGCCACGCGGGCAATTTGGCGGCGGACGGGATCAAACGAGGAGAGGACAATCGAGCCCGGGGTGTCATCAATAATTACCTCCACGCCGGTCGCCTTCTCAAAAGCTCTAATGTTACGGCCCTCCTTGCCAATAATCTTACCTTTAATGTCGTCAGAGGGGATATCAACGGTGGTCGACATAACCTCTGGCACAGTGCTGGTAGAGAGACGTTGGATAATGGTGGCTAAAATGTCTTTAGCTCGGCGTTCTAGCTCCGTTTCAGCATTAGCCTCTAATTTACGTTGACGAGCCATTAAGTCATCGGCATTTTCTTGCTCAATGGTAGATAAAAGCTCGGTTTTGGCGTCTTCAGTAGAGAGTTTGGCCACACGCTCTAACTCCTTTTTACGCTCCTCGGCCAATTTATCGGCCCGTTCTTTAATTTGTTTAATCTCCTCAACTTGACGCTTAATATGCTCGGCCTCCTTATCAATATCATTTTGACGACGATCTAAGGTCTCGTCCTTTTTAATTAAGCGCTCCTCGGTGCGTTTAAGCTCCTTCTCCTTTTCCTTCTCTTGCTCCTTAGCTTCAGTTAAAAGGCGGTTGGCCTCAAGCTCGGCCTCACTGACAATTTTTTGAGCCTGATCCTTGGCCGCTAACATTGTCTCTTTAACCGAGAGCTCTAGCGACCCTTTTTGACCTAAGGTTACTAACCATCTAAGGAAGTAACCAATAATAATGCCGGCTAGTCCTACGACGCCGGTAATGATGATAAAAGTGACTAAATTCATAGGCTGGGGACTGCCCCGACCCCGGGAAAAGTTTAAACTCCCGCTTTAAGACGGCGGTATAAGCTTAGTTTAGCAATAGTTAGCTTGAGAGTAGACATAACTCCTAACGGGACCAGTGACAGAAAATTTAAATTCTAAAAATTCTTTAATAAGTTAACGTCCTCATCTTACCAGTGAGTTAGCGGGTTGTAAAG
>CAYVQX010000004.1:13923-20683 GCA_964453715.1 uncultured Candidatus Saccharibacteria bacterium
TTTTTACCAGTATGTTTAGCTAAAATTTGGTTTAAGCGCTTCTTTAAACCTAAGACCCAATTAGCATTACGCTCAATATCGGAGGCTTGACCCTGATAACCAGAGGAGACTTGGTGGATCATAATATCGGAATTAGAGAGAGCAAAGCGCTTACCCTTAGCGCCACCAGCCAGGAGGAGTGAGCCCATCGAGGCGGCCATCCCCACACAAATAGTGCGCACATCAGGCTTAATGTGTTGCATGGTGTCATAAATAGCGAGGCCGGCCGTCACCGAGCCACCGGGCGAGTTGATGTAAAGATTAATATCTTTTTTAGGATCCTCTGATTCTAAAAAGAGGAGTTGGGCAATAATTAAATTAGCAGTGTCGTCATCAATTGGGCCCGCTAAAAAAACAATCCGCTCTTTTAATAAGCGCGAGTAAATATCATAAGCTCGCTCGCCAAATTGGGATTTTTCTAAAACAGTTGGGATTAACATAAGGCTAATATTAGTCTTTTTTAATAGCGTCTTCAAGTTTTTGCCAGACGGCGCCAGTCGCCAAGGAGGAGGCGGCATAAGCTTTAAGCCGTTCCTCGGCTACATCGGGGTAATCTTTTTTAAGAGCCGTTATCATCTCAGTCAACTTATCTTCTGCTGGGTAGAGTTTTTCGGCCTCGGCTAGCGCGTTGGTAAACAAGCCAAATTTAACTCGTTCTTTAGCTTGCTCCTCCCAGGCGCCGCGTAAGTCGGCTTCAGTTTTATTAACCTGCTTTAAATAATCCACAAAGGGGAAGCCCGATTGCTCAATGCTAGCCTTAAGCTCGGCCATCATTTTATCTAACTCGCCTTGGATCATTGAGAGGGGGAGCTCTGTCTCCATCGCGGCAGTAATATTTTTGATAATTTCCAAACGCTCTTTATCGCGAGCTCGCCACTCTTTGTCAGCTGTAATATTTTGGCGGATACGATCAGTTAATTCAGACGCTGATTTAAAATCGCCAAAGTGAGCCGCTAATTCATCGGTTAATTCTGTTATTGGCTTACCTTCAGCGTCTTTTGGTAGATGGTCAGCGTGGCCAGCCAATAACTCATCAATAACTTTTTTTACCTCTTCATCGGTGGCTTTAACTGGTTTCTCGCGTTTAACTTTTGTTAAAGCTTTAGCATAATCGGGGAGAGTAACCTCCGGATAAATATCAGTCTCAATAGTAAAAGCAAGCTCGTCGCCCATGGCCATTTTAGTAATTTTAATTTCTGGACGATCTAAGGCGTCAATTTTATGCTCGCGTAAAATCTCTGGATAAGTTTTGGCCAAAGCTAGCTCAGCCATCTCTTCTAAAATTAGGCTCTCACCAATTTTCTCAATTAGCACCTTTTCAGGTACATGGCCAGGTCTAAAGCCGTCTAACTTAATTTTGGAGCTTAATTCTGCCACGGCTTTAGGGCGGTAGCTTTTAAACTCCTCGGCCGAGATTGAGCCCTTAATCTCTAGGCGTGAAGCGGGTAATTTTTTAGTCTCAATGTTTATCATAGCCCTGCAACAATAACTTAAAAAACGTTACTTGGCAAGATAATCAAAAAACCGCCCAGCTAAGTTTTGGGCGGTTTTTTGATTAGAGTTTTATCTACTGACCAAGCTCGTTACCAATTTGATTTAGCTCTTTATCAATACCATCTAAGTTGGTGGCATTAACATCGGCCTCAATATCTTTTGGATTAGTAGATGAACCTTGGTTTGAGAGTTGTTGGGTCATCTCATCGGTAGTAGAGGCAGTTTGGTCATCAGTATTTACTGGGACCTCGGTTGATTTAGACTGCCACAAATATACGCCGCCCAAAATAAGGAGGACAATAATAACAACAATTCCTACCACTGGGCCTTTAGACTCTCGCTCTGGACTTAAGGTGCCAAGATTTTCCATAACAGTTTTAAAGTTAAATTAATAATTAATTACTTTCAGTAGAGGTGGCAGTCTCGCCAGTTGGTACAGACTTAAGGGCTTTAACGGCGTCAACTACTTTTTGTTGAGCGGCTTTAATAGCGGTTACTCCCTCACCAATAATCTTTTTAATGTTGGCAAAAATGTCTTTAGGTGTACTTGAGGCGCTTAAAGCACTTTCTACTGCCGTTGGGATACCACTAACTTTAGCCGTGCTAGAAGCAATGGCTGAGCTAGCTACGCTAACTTTAGCTCGAGCGGCGCTTACGTCTACACCAGCAGTCTCTCGCTCGTTAAGGAAGGCGGTCATACGGTCAACAAACTTCTGACTCCGAGCCAAAGCCGCTTCTAAACGAGATTGCATTTGGGTAACAAAGCTGCGAATGCGATCTAAGCGGAGAGCGTCAACTTGATCTTTACGCTCGGCGCGGATTTGATCACGCTCCTCGCTGGAGGTAGCAGCTTTTATGGCGTCACGGCTCTCTGCTCGGACATCTTTAATCTCACCCTTAATCTCTTGCTTGTCGGCTTGGAGTTTATTTTTAACCTCCTCGCGTTTTTGTTGGTATTCCTCGCGGATATCTTGGAACGGCTTAATTAAACGATAACCAGCGCTAGAAGTAGCATCAGTTTGAGCCAAGGCTGGGCTGGCCCCTAAAACTAAGGCTAAAACCGCTAAAATGATCTTATTTTTCACAGATTTTAACAAATTTAAATGATTAATTGAGGTGGGGTATGACGGCTACCTTTAACCTCGTCACTAGTATAAACGCTTTTAGGGTGATAAAGCAAACTAGGCTTCTTGGCTTATTTATTGCCGTATTTTTGCTGATAGAGCTCTAAAGAGTGTTTAATATCTTTAATAGCATCAGCTTGTGGGCGCCAGTCAGCCACCATCACCTCCTTTTTTTGAAGATCTTTATAAACCTTAAAGAAGTGTTTGATTTCTTCTAAAGTGTGGGGATCAACATCGTTGATATCTTTAATTGTGTTATAGCGGGGATCTTTTACTGGTACAGCTAAAACTTTGGCATCAGAGTCGCCATCATCAGTCATCTCCATTACGCCAATTGGTCTGGCGGCCACTAAACAACCAGGCACAAAAGGCTCGTGACTCATAACTAAAACATCAAGTGGATCACCATCCTCCCAAAGAGTTTGTGGTACAAAGCCGTAATTAGCTGGGTAGTGCATTGGCGAGTAGAGAACACGGTCAACATGGATTAAGCCAGTCTCCTTATCTAACTCGTATTTAATCCGAGACATTTTAGGGATCTCAATAATAACGTTTAATTTTTCTGGCTCGCCCGAGGGGAGCGAGTGCCACATATTCTTTTCCATATTTATTCTTGGGGGGCCTCTTCGGCGTTAGGGTTAATAATCTCACTGGTCTCGCCAGTTGGGTTAACAATATCAATCTTCCAACCGGTTAATTTGGCGGCGAGGCGGACATTTTGGCCGCCTTTACCAACCGCGAGAGAAAATTGGTCAGCTGGGACCTCTACCATGGCCTTATTTTCCGCTGTGTCCAACTTAACGGTGCTTACCTTGGCAGGAGAGAGAGCCTCCTCAATAAAGGCCTCGGGCTTGTCAGTCCACTTAATAATGTCGATTTTTTCACCACCTAACTCGGAGATAACCGTATTAACACGACTACCACGTTGGCCCACTAAAGAACCAACCGGATCAATATTAGGATCAGACGAGGCGACAGCAATTTTTGTTCTGGAGCCGGCCTCACGAGCAATAGCTTTTATTTGAACTGCGCCAGTAGCCAATTCTGGAGCCTCTAACTCAAAGAGCTTCTCTACCATCTTGGGATGAGCGCGAGATAAGCGGAGAGTAACACCACGAGGAGTGTCCTCAACTAAATATAAATAAGCCTTAAGACGCTCGCCTTGGCGGTAAAACTCGCCCCTTATCTGCTCCTCGTAGGGGAGGATGGCGGTAACTCGGCCTAAATCAACAAACACATTGCCCCGTTCTAGCTTATGGACAGTACCAGAAACGATCTCGCCTTGGCGATCGCCATAATCCTCTAAAATGGAGGTTTTTTCCGCTTCGCGGAGACGCTGAATAATAACCTGCTTAGCAGTTTGAGCAGCAATCCGACCAAAATCCTCCTGTGTTTCTAGTGGGAAAACGATTTCATCGCCAACTTGGGCGTCTTTTTTGATTTTTTTAGCATCTGGGAGCCAAAGGTGATGCTCTTCATTAAAACGGACCTTAGTCTCACCCTCTACCTCACCCTCAACTGGCATTTCTACTGCGCTTACCTCCTCTTCCTCGTTATCGGCAACATAAGCGGTATTTTCATCAACGACGATTTTAACTTGGAAAAAGGAGACTGAACCGGTGTCTAAATCAAATTTAGCTCTAATAATTTGGCCTTTTTTGCCATAATCTTTACGATAAGCGGCCGTTAAAGCATCTTCAATAGCCCCAAGAATTTTCTCGCGGGGGATATTGCGCTCCTCCTCCATTTGGTCTAAGGCGCCTTTTAGTGCTTTGAGATCTAACATATATTTAGTTGTTTTATTAAATTGTGTTTAAAAAATGCCCGTTCGGGACGGACATTGACCCTTTTAATTTACCTTATCCCCAAAAGGCTGTCAAACTCGGTATTTTAAAGTTATTTATTTTGTTAAAATATTTAACATGGATACACCTTTAAATAATAATGTGCCACCCATGGTTAGTGGAGCTAAAACCAATAACCATAAGTCAGTTTGGTTATGGTTGGTTATTATTGTGGTGTTGGCCTCACTTGGTTTAATTGCCTACCAACAAGGTTTTTTACTAAACGGTAGTAACAGCCCAAGGCTTACTCCTGAGCAGGCTCAAAAAATTAATGATTTTTTAACTCAAACTGAAGTTCCGCCAATTAGCGATAAAGACGCGGCCGCTATTGGTAACTATTTACAAAATGAGCCAGTTAAACCCCTAACCGCTGAAGATAAGCAGAAAATTTTAGATTACCTAAATAAATAGTCTATGTTAAAACCACTTTTTAAAATCGCCCTTATTTTAAGCTTTATTTTTACTGCCGGTTTAGCTCGAGCCGACTGGGCTGCGCCAACTTCTGATCCGCCAAATTGCCCTACGGGCCAACCTGGGTGTGATGTGCCACTTAATGTTTCTAATACTAATCAAACTAAAGCTGGCGGTTTAATTGTGGGAGGTCTACGCAGTGTCTTAAATATTTTTATTGGCGATTCTAATACTTCCGCTTCTACAGTTATTACGGATAATGCTTCCCAAAGTTATTTTTCTAAACGGGGAGCTGGGTCTGTAATCATGGATTTTGCGCCAGAGCCGGCAGCGGGCCAGTATGGTACTGTCCGTTTTTTCCGTACTACTAATACTACTGGTTATAAAGCGGCAGAATTTTTAAAAGGAGATGGAACCAATAGTGTAGATAGTCGTATTGGTGTTGGCGGTAGTAACAGTTTTTTAAATGTTTATGGAGGTAATGTTGGTTTGGGCACTTCTGCTCCTACTGCTCCTTTAAATATTAAGCGTGATCCAGTTGGTGGTCTGCCAGGTTGGATCGGGCAATTGTTAATTGAGCCAGTAACTAATAATGATGTGGGTCTAACACTTAAAACCACTCGTACTGGCGTTACTCAATTATGGAGTTTAATTGCTGGTAATGGTGTGGGTAATGAGAATTTTAGAATTTTTAATGGCAATGGCGCTGGGGATGCTGTAAATATTGATACTAGTAATAATGTGGGTATCGGTCTTGTTAATCCCGCTTCAAAACTGGATGTTAATGGCGATATTTGTTGGACTCCACCTGGTGGCTCACGTCAGTGTTTGGGTAGTGGTGGATCTGGTGGTGGCAGCAGTTTTTGGACTGATACTAAACAAGGTGATATTAAGAATACTAATGTAGATGTAAATACTGGTTTACCAGCCCAAGTAAATATCCAGGGTCAGTTAAGGATAGCTGGCGGTGCGCCAGCGACCAATAAGATTTTAATTTCTCAAAATGGTGTTGGTTTGGCTAGATGGGCTAACCCGTCAGAGATTCCTGGAGTTGGGTTAAGTAGTATGACCTTTACCTCATTTTCTGGTTGTACGGTTGGTATTGGTTGTCCTGTAACTAGCGGAGATAGTGGCCCAACCTCAGCCCCATCCCCCTCAGTGCTAGACGGTGGCACTTTAAGGATGTCTTGTCCTGCTGGTTATAAAGTGGTTTCTGGTGGGGCGAGATGCCGTAAGGGTTGGAACTCGGCCTTGTTCTTAGGTTTAACTCTAGACTCCTCACTTGAGGCTAGTTATCCAGCCTCGGCCAGTGCTTGGGATGTGGCTTGCGTGACCTCCTTCTGGAGTTTTACTACCTTCTCAGTGCGTTATTTCCACACTTTGGAGGGTATTGATAGCGCTTATGTAACTTGTTCAAAATAAAATTTATTAAATAAAATATATGACTAAAAAATATTTAAACTTAGCTAAAACTGTTGTGATCACTGCTTTATTAACCATAAGCGCTAGTTATATTTACGCTGATTGGTCGGGGCCGCCGGGGGTCCCTACCGCTTGTCCAGACAGCACCCCTGGCTGTAACGTACCTATTAATGAGGGGGTGGTGGCTCAAGTTAAAAGAGCTGGCCTTGGTTTGTGGGGTCGTTTTTATACTAAAGACAAGGCCTCCATTGGTTTAGATGATCCAACTACTATGACCAGTAGTTTAAAACTCCAAGTTAATGGCAAGGTTGGGGCCGATGCTTACTGTGATCAGGCTGGTAATAATTGTATTATCCCACCTGGCGGTGCTGACGGTGGTTTATGGCGGGCTGTACCCAATACTCAAATGATTGAGAACGCCAATAA
>CAYVQX010000004.1:20783-22602 GCA_964453715.1 uncultured Candidatus Saccharibacteria bacterium
GATGTCTCATTAATGAGCCGTGAAGAACGGCTTAAATTGTTAGAGCAATTATGGCAATCGCCAGATTTTAAAACTGCTACTGAGGCAGTGCGAGAGCAAGCCTTCAAATCAATTGTGGTAAAATAGAACGATGAAGAAAATCATCGTTGCTAACTGGAAGATGAATCCAGAGACTCCGCGCGAGGCTAAAGCCCTCGCGCTTAAAACCAAAACCTTAGCCAGTAAACTTAAACAGGCTAGTGTTATTGTGTGTCCGCCCTCACTTTATCTATCACTTTTTACTACTACTAGATCTAATCAACGATTGTGGTGGGGGAGCCAAGATTTTTCTCTCGAGTCTGATCAAGGAGCTTTTACTGGGGAACTCTCGGCGGCCATGCTCGCTTATAGTGGGGCCCAATTTTCTATCATTGGTCACTCCGAGCGCCGGGCTCGTGGTGAGACCGATGAGCAAGTTAATAAAAAGGTAAAATTGGCTTTGGCGGCTCGCTTAAAACCAATTATTTGTGTGGGTGAGGCCAAACGTGATGAACAGGGTCATTATTTAGAGCCATTACGCGAGCAAATTAGGCAAGCTCTTAAAGGTTTAGATAAAAGTGCTCTTAAAAAAATAATTATTGCCTACGAGCCAGTGTGGGCGGTGGGCCGAGCGGGTAAGGGTGCCGACACACCAGAAGAATTTTTACACCACGCTTTATTTATTAGGAAGACAATTAGTGACTTATTTGATAAAAAGTTGGCCATGCAGGTGCCAGTGCTTTATGGTGGCTCGGTGGATAGTGGTAATGCCGAGGGATTTTTAAAAGCTGGCAGTGCCGATGGTTTGTTGGTAGGCCGCGCCTCGCTTAAGCCGGAAGAATTTAAAAAAATATTGTATGTTGCCGACCATTAAAAGTTTAAAACCAGGAGATTTAGCTGGTAAGCGAGTGTGGTTGCGTGTAGATTGGAACGTGGCGGTTAAAGATAATCAAGTTGTAGAACCATATCGGATTGAGCGAACAAGGGAAACAATTGAATATTTACAACAAGCTGGAGCTAAAATTATTTTAGGCACGCATTTAAGTGAGGCAGGAGCCGATTTAGCCCCAATTATTGCTTACGCTAAAAATATTATGCATTTGGAGGAGGTTAAAATTTTGCCCAACCTTCGCACTTTTAGTGGCGAGGAGAGTAATAGTGGTGAGTTGGCTCGTGAGTGGGCGAGTGAGGCCGACATTTATGTAAATGAGGCTTTTGCCGTCTCTCATCGCGAGCACACCTCAATTGTTGGTTTGCCAAAACTTTTGCCTCATTATGCTGGCTGTAACTTTACTAAAGAGGTGGAGATGCTCTCGCGCTGCTTTGAGCCAGTGCACCCAGCCTTGTTGGTGGTGGGTGGCGCCAAATTAGAGAGTAAAAAACCAGTGATTGATAAATTTAAGCCAATTGTCGATAAAATTTTAATTGGTGGTAAATTGGTTTATGACTTTTTAAATACAACTGATCCGCAAATTGTGATGTCTAAAGAGTTGGTGAAAGATGGCGACCCGCCTGATGGCGAGGCAGGCAAGATTTTTGATGTTGTTATTACTGACGAGATTAAAGAGTTAGTTAAAAATAGTAAACGTATTATTTGGGCCGGGCCAATGGGTATGTACGATGCTGGTTATCCTCAAGGCACCGTTGATTTAGCTCAGGCGGTAGCCCAAAGTGAGGCTGAGAGTATTGTGGGTGGCGGAGACACTATTGCCGCGATCCCAGCTAACTTATTATCTAAATTTACCTTTGTTTCTACTGGTGGCGGCGCGATGCTCCAATTTTTAGCCACTGGCACCTTGCC
>CAYVQX010000004.1:22702-24479 GCA_964453715.1 uncultured Candidatus Saccharibacteria bacterium
GGAGTCCATGACCCTTTTTTGCTTAAAGATATGGCTAAGGCGGTGGAGCGTATTTTAACCGCCATTAATAATAAGGAGAAGATTTTAATTTTTGGTGATTATGATGCTGATGGGGTGCCGGCTACGGCTTTACTCTCAACTGTTTTTAATTGGATTGGCGGGGTTGATTACTCTATTTATATCCCCGACAGGCATAATGAGGCCTTTGGTTTATCTAAAGAGGCGATTAAAAAGTTTGCCGACAATCAAGTTAAATTACTAATCACGGTTGATTGTGGTATTACTGATGATGAGGAGGTTAAACTGGCCAATGATTTAGGTCTGGAGGTGATTATTACTGATCACCACCTTGCGCCAGAAAAATTACCCCCCGCTTACGCAGTAGTGGATCCTAAAAGATTGGATTGTAATTATCCGTATAAAAATTTGTGTGGCACCGGTGTGGCTTTTAAACTGGCCCAAGCCATTTTAAAGCAAGGTAATTTTGAGCATATAAACGAGGGTAAAGAAAAGTGGCTTCTCGACCTAGTGGCTCTGGCCACTGTCTCTGATATGGTGCCAATTACGGGGGAGAACAGGACTTTAGTCCATTATGGTTTAACCGTGTTACAAAAAACGCGTCGCCTTGGGTTGCTGGCTTTGTGTCGAGAGCTTAAGTTGGACCCGCGCTTTATTACTGAAGATGATATTGGCTTCTCATTGGGGCCACGTATTAACTCGGCCTCACGCATGAGTCATGCCTCGGAGGCCTATGAGCTTTTAATGAGTGAGGACGAGGCTTTGGCTAGCAAAATTGCGGCGGCGCTCGAGGAGCGCAATGACGAGCGCCGCACCTCGGTAGATGTTATTTTAAAACAAGCAGAAGAGTTAATTGGTCAGCCCGAGAAGTTTAAAGACGTGGTGTTGGTGGTAGGGAGAGAAGATTTTTCACTTGGGGTCCTCGGTCTTACGGCCTCACGCTTGGTGGAGAAGTATCACAAACCAGTTTTTGTGTGGGGGGTAAATGGAGTGGGTGAGGTTAAGGGCTCGTGTCGCTCGGATGGGAGTGTAAATATAGTGGAGTTAATGAAGTCGGCTAATTTAATTAATAATGAGCCAATTTTTGCCGACTTTGGCGGACACGTGATGGCGGGTGGCTTCTCTCTTCCACTAGGTAAGGAGGGTGAGTTGAGTGGGCGGTTGAATACAGCTTTTGTTGATGCCGAGCGGAGCGAGGTGGAGCGGGAGATAGTTTATGATGGTGATCTTGGTTTAGACGAGGTGACTAATGAGACTTATAATTTTATCCGGCAGTTTGGGCCGTTTGGTATCGATAATGAGAAGCCAATTTTTTTATTTAAAGATTTAGTGGTGAGTGAGAGTAAAATGTTTGGCAATGGTGGTTTGCATTTAGAATTAAAATTTAAAAATACGGTTGGTAAAAATATTTGTGCCATTGGCTTTTTCTTCAATAAAGATTTAACTTTCGCCCCAGGCGATAAGGTTAGTTTTTTAGCTAGTGTTGAGAAGTCTTACTTCCGCCGCTTCCCCGAGTTGCGCTTGCGCTTGGTAGACATTAAAAAAGTTTAGCGTTAAGCTAAAAATTAGGAGGAGATATTTATGTCGAAGCCAAAGCCGGTTCCGAAGCCTATCAACATTAGTCCTCAAGACTACTCCAACGTAATGGGGACAAACTCCGGCAATAAGAGACCTGCCGGAGGTTATGGTGAAAAAAAGTAGAAGGGACTTTGTCCCAACACGCTCACTGTTGCATTAAATGGTGAGCGTTTTTCTTTTT
>CAYVQX010000005.1:0-13362 GCA_964453715.1 uncultured Candidatus Saccharibacteria bacterium
ACTTTGGTGATGGGATAGAGCGTACTAATGAGCCTAATCGAGAAGAACCAGTGGTCTACACTACCCCAGGCAAAAAGACCATTACCTTATCAGTTTTAGATCCTAAGACCAATAAAATCATTTCGACTAGTACCGAGATTAAACTTAAGTGTGTGCCACCAGACAGCCCACCATTTAATGTATTGATTTCTATGTTAGATAGTGGGTTTATACCTGCTTCCATTGCTTCTGATAATTTTGCAGACTGGTCATTAGCTGAAGAAAAAAGTATTTCTAATGCCATGATTAATTATCAGTGTGGTTATGCAGATAGTTATAACAATGGGGAAACCCCGGATATTTTAAAAAGTACTAGAGCAATTAAACAAGCTAAAAGAATTACCGATACTAATCAACCAGCCCTTTTCTCCATCCGTACACTTTCCCCTGCTAGAGATGGGCACTCTATAATCGCTTTAGGAATAAAAGATATATCAGATAATTTTGAAGAAAGGTACAGTATTCATTTCCTTGATCCTATTGGACCAACAGCGATGGATATGGATTGTAAAGTTAGTAAACAAACAGTTGCGATTAAATATACCGATGGGACTACTAAAGAAGAAAAAATTAAATCAATGTACTGCTTACATCCCTTGATTGGTTTTGTTGAACCTAAATTAAGTAAACAAGATATTGATATTACCGAATCATTAAGGACAGCTAAGAGTAATTTTTGCCAAACTCATTCTACTCATGCTCTATGTAAAAAAAGACAAAATATAAGTTATTGGCTAGAATTTAACTATCCTTTTAATATCTCCAATACTAGGCCTGAATTTGGAAGAGGAGTTTGTCGGGGATGGACAGAATTTGTTTTAAAGGTGGCTTATCTCGGTAATTTTATAGGGGAGTGTGCAACAACTCCAACGGCAGCAGTGCCTACTAATAATAGTCTAGCTTCCACTGGTTTATTAGACTTCCTTAATAATTTGTTTAATCAATTATTGCGGCCAATTTTAACTAATTAAGAGGTTTGTTTACCTAAAAACCCCGCGGTTAAGCGGGGTTTTTAGGTGGTTGGTAGTTATAAGCCGAATTCTGTATCTCGCCATAACTTTTTTTAAAAAAAGTGTTGACGGACGATAATTATTCATCTGGGCTGTTTATTACTAAACAGCTCTAGCGGCACTTCCCGCCACTCACGTGTGGGGGCGGGACACGACCTTGCACTTGGGTAAGGATTTAGCCGTTTCACTTTGACCTTGGTTATAGCCAAATTCGTCCTCCTTCGCTAAAGCTTCTGGAGGACGCTCTTGTTTTTCCAAACCAGAGCGTCACTGCTCGCACCTCTCGCCTTACAGCGGACGGGTGTTACCCGCTACCTTTCTACTTATCAAAAAATGATAGGTAAGTGTTCGGACTTTCCTCCCATCAACAAAAATGTCTCAGGGCAATTATCCACTACCAACCTCTTTAATTATACACCTTTTTGCTTAGTTGGTCAACCGATACTTGGTAGGAGACTTTATGTGTTGTCCTGCCTTAGTTTTAAAATGTTCTAGGGCGGAGATGCTATAAAAGCGGTATTTATTTTTGGGATCGCGTATCGCTTTAAGACGGCCAGTTTTATCCCAATTTCTTAGGGTTTCCACCGAGACTTGGAGTATTTCAGCAGCGGATTTAATAGTAACTAGACCTTTTGGCATATTGTGAGTTGGCGTGATTAGCGCCTTATAATATAATGCTCTATATGAATAAGGCAAGCCAGCCGGTTATTCGTCCGGCTAAAATATCTTTAGTCAAGTTACCTAGCAGACTCCTTTATTTGTTAGTCGTTATGTTGCCGTTATTGATTTGGCCCGGAGCGCTGTTTAGTTTTGAGGGTATAAAAAAATATTTCTTCTTAACAATAGTTTTAGCAGCTGTCATACTCTACTTATTTAACAGTTGGCGTGGCCAACATCTACATCGTCTGTCTTCTTTGTGGTTGGTTGCTTTGTGGTCGCCAGTTGTTGTGGCTTTGTTTGCTAGCTTGTCCTCGCCGGCTCCGCGGCAATCCCTAATTGGCTTAGGTAGTGAGACGGGGACTTTTTTCTTTTTAACCTTTTTATCTTTATTAGCCACTTTGGTGCCGCTATTATGGCGTAATCGACAGGAGGTCTTTAATGTTCTTTTAATTATTCTTGGTGTTGGGTTAATAACGATTCTTTTTCAAATAATTAGAGTTGGTTTAGGTAATTTTACTTTTTTGAGTGTTTTTTCCTCACCAGCTACAAATTTGATTGGGAGTTGGAATGAGTTGGGTATTTTCTCGGGGTTCATTTTCTTGCTAAGTTTGTCTTTCATTAAGTTTTTGCCTTGGCGCCGGACACCTGTTTTGGGTGTAATTATTGCGCTTACTTTTGTTTTGTCTTTATTCTCTATCTTATTTATTAATCACTGGATTGTTCTTTTAGCTGTTGGCTTGGGGACATTGTTAATTTGGTTTAGTGCTCGGTCTACGAAGCGCGTGTCTGTTAGTTGGCGCCATTGGCGACAATATGTCGATTGGTCTTTGTGGCTAGGGCTGATCTTAATATTGTTAAGTTTCTTTGGCCAACCAGGTAATTTTAATCGTGTTTTCAAAACCAATTTTGATTTAGGTACTTCCATTGTTCAACTAAATAATAGACTAAACGTTAATGCTTTAGAGGTTTCCCCATCATGGGGTGGGACTTGGATCTTGGCTCAGGCGGTCTTAAACAGTCAACCAATTTTAGGTGTTGGCCCAAATAAATTTAGTGCTGAATGGTTTAAGGATCGTCCAGTCTCTGTTAATGAAACACCTTTTTGGCAGGATGAATTTTCCTCCGGTATTGGCAATGTTCCTAGCTCGCTTGTAACTATGGGTTTAGTTGGCCTTGCTTCATATCTGTTTTTATTGGGCGTTATTCTTTGGACTGGTTACTTGCTTTGGCGTGTTCGTAAAAGTTTAGATCAGTTTGACGCTGGTATTAACTTAATCATCTTTATTTTGGTTTGTTATTTATGGTTCTTTAATATTTTTTATTCGCCAGGGGTAGTGATCTTGGCATTCACCTTCTTATTAACTGGATTGTTAATTACCGGCCAATCTGGTTTAAATGACGAGTTTACAGAAACTGTTGGGCGTAAAGACGGGGTCTTGGGAGGGTTCTTCTCCACTTTTGGTGTTTGGGGCGGTTTAATAAGTTGTTTTGTATTATTGGTTTTATTGGGGCAAAGTTTTTGGTCCAATTTTACCTATAATCGAGGCCTCGTCAAAGCTTTAAATGGTAATTTGAGCGATGGTGAGATATTAATGGCTAGAGCAGCTAGCTTAAACCCTAATGATGTTTTTTACCGCTCTTTGGTAGACTTAGACCTAACTTTCTTAAATAATTTATTAGGTGATAAAAATATTTCTCAAGACGAGGCTAAAACTAGATTCCAAAATATTTTGTCGGCAGCTATTGGTAATGCCAAGGCCGCTACTGAATATAATAAAAATAATTATTTAAATTGGTCTTATTTGGGCCGAGTTTATGAATCAATTGTCCCGTTAAAAGTTAGTGGAGCTTATGACGAAGGGTTAAAATCTTACTCTCAAGCTCGTGAGCTTAATCCAAATATGCCTTCAGTTTGGTTAGATTTAGCTCGATTAGAGTTGGCCGCTGGCAATACTTCTAAAGCTCGAGGTTATTTAGACCAAGCTGTTAAGTTAAAACGCGATTATGTTGACGCTATAATGCTTATTGCTCAACTAGATGCTCCGAGTGGTGATTTGTCAGAGGCTTTATCTTTGGCTGAACAAGCTGTTAATGTGTCTCCGTCAGACCCAACTGCCTTTTTTGCCTTAGGTATCTTAAAGTATCAGTCCCATAATTATACTGGGGCCAGGGATGCTTTGAGTCAGGCGGTAGCTTTAAATCCAAATTATGCTAATGCTCGATACTTCCTTGGTTTAGCTTATGATTATTTGGGCCAAAAAAATAAAGCCTTAGAGCAATTTCAAATTATTTTAACAGCCAACAACTTACCAGAGATAAAACAAATAATCGCTAACTTACAGGCCGGACGGGGAGCTCTTGTTAATACCGCTCCAGCCGCAACTGAAGAGCGCACTAAGTTGCCAACTAAAAACAAAAATAATTAGTTTATGGTTGGTCGTTTGCTTAATTTGTTATCTAAAGAGATTGGCGGTCTCCATGAGGCCGCTTTCTTGTTGGCGGCGTCGGCCTTTTTGTCTCAACTTTTAGCCCTCTTCCGTGATCGCCTTTTGGCTTATACCTTTGGCGCTGGTCAAATGCTCGATGTTTATTATGGAGCCTTCCGTATCCCTGATTTAATTTATGTTTCTATTGCCTCATTTGTATCGGTAACAGTTTTAATCCCTTTTATTATTGAAGGACTAAATCGGGGTGATCATAAGGGGGTAAAAGATTTTGTGGATGAACTCTTCACTTTGTTTACCTTAGTGATGATTGTTGTTTCTGTTGGAGCTTTTGTTGCCTTGCCGTTACTAACCCCATATTTAGTCCCCGGTTTTACTCCCGCCCAACAATTGCAGTTAGTTTTATTGGCTCGGATTATGTTGTTGTCGCCATTTTTACTTGGCCTATCCAACCTGCTCGGTAGTGTGACTCAAGGTCTGCATAAATTTTTTGTTTATGCTTTAAGTCCTATTTGTTACAACTTAGGTATTATCTTGGGGGTAATCTTTTTGTATCCTTTATTTGGTTTATCTGGTTTGGCTTGGGGGGTGGGGTTGGGAGCTTTAATGCATTTGAGTGTCCAATTGCCGGCTTTAAGTCGAGCTGGATTTTTCCCTACACCACGTTTACCTCGTCAGTGGATCAAGATTAAAGAGGTTATTATAATCTCTTTACCTAGAACAGTTACCCTCGGGGCTAATCAAGTAGCTTTATTGGCTTTATTATCTTTAGCCTCAACTTTATCGGTAGGAGCGATTGCTGTTTTTAACTTTGCGTGGAATTTGCAATCAGTGCCCTTGGCGATTGTGGGAGTAAGTTACTCGGTGGCGGCTTTCCCTACTTTGTCTAAAATGTTTGCCCAAGGTGAGATGGAAGAATTTTTAAACCATATTCGTACCGCCTTCCGTCATATTGCTTTTTGGTCTATTGCGGCCACGGTCTTTTTTGTAGTATTACGAGCTCAAGTGGTGAGAGTTATTTTAGGCAGCGGACATTTTGGCTGGACAGAAACTAGGTTGGTAGCGGCAGCCTTGGCTTTATTTGCTATCTCTGTCACAGCCCAAAGTTTGGTCTTGCTTTTTGTGCGAGGTTATTATGCGGCTGGCCGTACCCAAGTACCTTTTTGGACTAACACTTTATCATCGGTTTTAATTGTGGCTCTAGCTTATGGTCTGCATTATGGGTTCCAAGTTTGGCCTTTTGGCCGATATTTTTTAGAAGCTCTTTTTAGGGTTGTGGATTTGCCGGGGACATCAGTTTTGGTTTTACCGCTTGCCTTCTCTTTGGGGCTGTTGGTTAATTTGGGCGTATTACTCTTTATCTTCCGCTTAGATTTTGGTGGTTTAGGGCGAGTAGCGTGGCGGGCTGCTCGTCAGTCTCTAACGGCCTCAATTTTTGGCGGTTTTGTGGCTTATCAAATTTTAAATTTATTAGCTCTTAAACTTAATTTGGATACCTTTAAAGGCATTTTTCTCCAAGGGTTATTGGGTGGTTTAGGCGGTTTGGGTGCTACCTATGTACTTTTATTAGTTATGAAGAATCAAGAGGTTAAGGAGTTAACCACCACTTTGCATCATAAGTTTTGGCGGGCCAGACCTTTTGCTCCCGAGCCAGAGGAGCTTTAACATCTAGCCTCAAAGCCAATTTATTGTTAGAGTGGCAAAGTTATGGACCAGTCCCATATCCGCAACTTTAGTATTATTGCCCATATTGACCACGGTAAAAGCACCTTGGCCGATCGGCTTTTAGAAGTGACGGGAACCATTGAAAAGCGCAAAATGAAGGAGCAAGTTTTAGACTCTATGGATCTAGAGCGCGAGCGGGGGATTACTATTAAAATGCAACCGGTCCGACTTAATTATCAGGGTTATCTCCTTAACTTAATTGATACCCCAGGGCATATCGACTTTTCTTATGAGGTCTCGAGAGCTTTAAAAGCAGTGGAGGGAGTCTTACTCTTGGTTGATGCCACTCAAGGGGTGCAGGCCCAAACCTTTACGGTGCTTGGTATGGCACAGGAGTTAGGCCTAACAATTATCCCCGTTATTAATAAAATTGATTTACCCCACGCGAGAGTAGAGGAGACTAAGCAAGAAATTTTTAAACTTTTGCCAGGTTGGCAAGGCGAGATCTTAAGCGTCTCGGGCAAAACAGGAGAGGGCGTAACGGACCTGCTAGACGAGATTGTAAAGCGCATCCCATCACCGCGCTCAGAGTTTGGTAGCGCTCCGGGTAGTCGCTCTTTAATTTTTGATTTTGAATATTCTACTCATCGAGGAGTGATTGTGTATGCTCGAGTTTTAGACGGTGAGATTAAATCTGGCCAAGAGCTAGTTTTTGCCTCCTCGGGGGAAAAGTTTGTAGTGCAAGAGGTGGGCCAATTTGCGCCTGAAAAGCAAAAGTCCGAGCGTTTAACCGCTGGTCAAATTGGTTATGTGGTAACAGGGATTAAAAATCCTGAAAATGCCGCCGTGGGTGACACTATTGTCTCGGCGGTAGCGCCACTCCCGGCGGTGCCAGGTTATCGGGCGCCGCGACCAGTAGTTTGGGCCTCTATTTATCCTGAGGGTCAGGATGATTTTAATGCTTTACGCCAAGCCTTTTTACGTCTTAAGCTCTCGGACTCGTCACTCTCTTTTGAGGAGGAGTCCTCAGGCGTATTAGGACGCGGCTTTAGAGCCGGCTTCCTTGGTATGCTCCACTTGGAGATTATTACCGAGCGCCTACGGCGCGAGTTTAACTTGGACTTAGTTATTGCTACCCCAACCACCAGTTATGAGTTAACCGACGAGCGCACTGGCGAGGTAACGGTAGTTTACTCACCGCACCTCTTCCCCCTCGATACTAAGGGTTACTCTATACGCGAGACATGGGTAAAGGTTAAAATTATTGTCCCACCAGATCAAATCTCGGCGCTAGTTAAACTCTTCCACGATCATGAGGTTATTTCTACCAACACTACCACTTGGAGTGAAAATCGCACTGCTCTTGATTTAGAAATGCCTTTACGCGAGTTAATGCGCAACTTTTTTGACGAGGTTAAGAGTGCCACCTCTGGCTTGGCCTCGCTCTCTTATGAGTTGGGTGAGCGGCGAGCGGCCGATGTAGTGCGGTTAGACATTTTAGTTAATGGTGAGATTGTGCCGGCCTTTACGCGAGTGACCTCGCGTCGGCGAGTGGAGTTTGAGGCGCGAGCCGCCGCCGCCAAATTAAAAGAGTTAATGCCACGGCAATTGATTATTATTAAAGTTCAGGCTCAAGCCTTGGGCCGGATTATTGCCGCTGAGACTATCCCAGCTCTACGTAAGGATGTAACAGATTATTTATACGGTGGCGATATTACTCGTAAAATGAAGCTCCGTGAGAAGCAAAAGAAGGGTAAAAAGAAAATGCAAAAACTCGGGAAGGTAAATATCCCCGAGCAAGTCTTCTTAAAAATGATGGTTCAGGACAGTAAGGGGTAGAGGTAAAGGACGATCATTGAAACAATTACCAATAAGCCCACAATACCCGTAACTAACCTAAAAATTGGGTGTTTTTTAAGATGGAACATAGAGAGTTATGTTAGTATAATGTCACCATGGATAGAAGGCAAGTGAGAGGCCGGAGCGAGACCGAGCCGCTGTGGCGGCTTTTGGCCCTTGTTTTAATGGTGATCGTGGTTTTGTTGGCTCACTCGGTGTGGCGAGTGTGGGGCAAGCACAGCGCTAGTCAAACAGCTAGGGACGAGGCCCAGACGCAGTTGGCGGGAGTAGCCGCTCGTCATGAGGCCTTGGAGGCCAAGGTGAAGAAACTAGAGACACCCCGAGGACAAGAGGAGGAGGTGAGGAAGAACTTCCCCGTGGCTAAGGAGGGGGAGCAGGTGGTGATTATTTTAGATGATAAATCTACAACCACTAATCAAAACACTAAGTTGGAAAAAAGTTGGTGGCAGAAAATTTGGAAAAGTTTCTAGTAAGGATGGGATTAGTTTAATGGTATGACGCGACCTTCCCAAGCCCGCACACTTACTTTAGTATTATTTACAATTTGCGGACATAGTTTAGTGGTAAAATGGCTGCTTCCCAAGCAGCAGATCGGGGTCCGATTCCCCGTGTCCGCACCAGACCAGTCCGCAATAATAAAGTTAGTGTGCGGGCAAGGTTGAGACGGGGGTTCGATTCCCCCATCCCGCACATGAGCAATAAGTTTATAAAAAATGTGGAGGATTTTGAGTGCGAGCACTGCGGCGAGCTGGTGGTAGGGGATGGTTATACCAATCACTGCCCAACTTGTTTATGGAGTAAGCATGTAGACATTTATCCTGGTGACCGAGCCAATGAGTGCGGCGGTTTAATGTGCCCTAAAAGCTTGGAGCTTTTAGGAGGCGAGTACATTTTGACTCATCAGTGCAGAGATTGTGGTGGGGAAAAGCGTAATAAAACGGCTAAAAATGACGATATTTCAGCCTTCTTGACCGGCATGCTATAATAGAAATATATGAAAACTGTAAACATCTACACTACCCCAACTTGCCATTATTGTAAGCTGGCTAAAGCGTTTTTTAACGAGCACGGCGTCGCTTATAACGAGCACGATGTTCAGGCTGATTTAACTGCTCGCCAAGAGATGTTGGCTAAGAGTGGTCAAATGGGCGTGCCGGTTATTACGGTCGACAACGATTTAGTCATCGGCTTTGACGAGGAGCGTTTAAGTAGCTTATTGGGCGTTTAGTTAAACGTTGCGAGTATGTCTCGCTTTATTATTACTGCCATACTGGGCCTGATTGTTATCGGCTTATTAATTGCCGGTGGTTGGTGGTTGTTTAGTAATTCATCTAATCAGCCAACTAAAACGGCCGAGTGGCTTAATTATGAAAATAAGGATCTAGGAGTCACTTTTAGCTATCCGGCCGAGTATGAGGTGGTGGCCGGCGGCGCCTCCAATAGTTTAATTATTGAGGCTAAATATCCCACTCAAGCCCAACTCCGTGGTTTATGGCCGGTTAAGATTTATTTTCAATCATATGGCTCGGCTACCTCCACCTTTACTAGTTTTAGTCAGGATTTAAAGGATAATTTAATTCTAAATTTAGTTTGGGCCGATCATCAAAACGAGGTTGACGATATTAATGCCAAAGTAGCTCAAGGCACGATTGCTAAAGATGAGGCCACACGACAGCTGGTAGCTTTAGAGCAATCAGTTAATGAGGAAGTTTTAAACTACAAAGACCGCTACAGCTTTAAGGATGAAAATATTAATGGTTTAACAGCCTTAGTCCATAATCGCGATTTTTATACCGGTAATGGCAAGTTGTTGGAGGCCTACTTTGATTGGGGAGGTAAGGTCTTAGTCTTTTCTAGCGAGGCTGACAACACCATCTTAGACCGCATCTACCACTCAGTTAAAAAGATTTAAACAAGGTGCCCTTGGCAGGAATCGAACCCACATCAATCCCTTAGGACGGGACTGTTCTATCCATTGAACTACAAGGGCGCGTCTTTATCCTAGCACAATTTGGGGTTGGTTAAGAGTGTGTTAAAATAAGGCTATGGATGATGATTTGCGCCGTTTAGAGGCCAAAGTAGATGAGAATAGCCGGATTTTAAAGAAGCTCTTACTCCATAACCGTTGGGTTAGTTTTGTGGCCTTAGTTAAGTGGTTGGTTATTTTAGGCGCGGCTTTAGGCACTTATTACTACTTCCAGCCTTTAATTGACCAAACGATCAATTTATATAAGAATGTCTTGGGCGGCAATTATACCGCCCTTGTGCCATAAGCCCAGATAGCTCAGTTGGTAGAGCATTCCCCTGAAGAGGGAAGGGTCGTCAGTTCGAGCCTGACTCTGGGCACCAAAAAGCAAAAAATCCCCCGTGGGGGATTTTTTGCTAGGTTAATTTAAACTGACTTAACTTTGAGTTTAGAGGAGCGACCGCGGTCAATCTTGGGGATACGGATCGTTAGTAAGCCATTTTTCTCGTTGGCGTCGGCCTCTTCAGCCTCTACCTCTACCGGCAGGAGGATAGTCCGAGAGAAGGAGCCCCAATAAAGCTCTTTTTGGAAGTAGTTGTCCGAGGCGATCTCGCGCAAGCTCTCGCGCTTACCCTTAATAGTAACCATCTCGCGGGTGACATTAACGTCTAAATCCTCTGGTTTAACACCGGCCACCATCGCTTGGACAATAATCTCATTTGGCTTCTCAAATACGTCTACAGCTAACTCGCCATCTACCTCTGTTTCCTCGGCCCAATCATCTTTAATTACTGGAGGGGTAGCATAATCAAAGTTGTCATCCTCATTATTTATAGAGATGCTACCAGTTAGGCGTTCAAAAAATGATCGGCGATCTTTAGGCATGGTTATTTTTTAATAGTAGTAATAGGATTAGTAATAGCTTTAACTCGTTCAAATAAGAAAATAACAAAGATGGTCGCCAGCCATAAAATTAACAACACCTGTGCGGTGGCAGCACCATTGTTATTAATTATAAAGAAGTTAAAGAAGGCATGCAAGGCTGTAGCCACCAATAAACCTATTAATGTGGCTATAACTTTAGCGGTACGGCTCTTATAATAGGCCAAGGCAATAGCGGTACCAACCATGGCCGAGCTAACAGAGTGGACGATGGTCGCCCCAAGGAAGCGGAGGTTACCCGTAACTAAGAAGTAGATATCATTTTGACCTTTTAGGAGGAGATCAAAGAGGAAGAGGGAGTTTTCAACCGCGGCAAAGCCTAGTGCCACGGTCATCATGTAGATCATGGCGTCAACTGGCTCATCAAAGTCTTTTTGAGACATCACGCTAAACTGGGCCGCGAGGTATTTAACCGTTTCCTCAATTAAAGACCAAACTAAAATAAGCTTGGCGCTAGTTAAAATAAACCACCAAGTTGATGGGTTCAAGCTAAAATCTATGGTAGTGCCAGTAAGGGGCCCAATAATTTCTAAAAAGGGCCGTTCTAAAAAGAAGGCCACAAATACCGATAAACCACCAATTAAAAAATCTTGGAGGAGGACACCGCGTGGCTCGGGACGTTTTTTATCTTCATTAAGCCAAAAAATAAGCCACACTAAAGCGGGAGCAATGCCACCTAAAAGGGCAATAAAAATAAATGACCAATCGTTAATCACCTAATAATTATAACCTAATTTGGCCAAGCTGTAACAATTAAAAGCGAGTCGGTTGGGGATTTAACTAAGCTCCATAACTCCTCGGTAACAAAAGGCATAAACGGATGGAGAGCAATTAAAAGTTGGCGCAAAATTTGTCGCAATAAAGAGGCGCGCGAGAGTTTGGCCGCATTATCGGTTTTAAAAATATTTTTACTCTCCTCTAAGATCTCATCAGCCAAGCGATGCCAAGCATAATGATAAAGCTCCTCCGCCGCCAAGTGGAGGCGGTAATGCTCAAGGTGAGCCGTAAGGCCGTTTAAAACAGTTTGCCACTCCTCCCATAAGGTTTGATCTTGAGAGTTTAACTCGCCATCAGTGTCTTCAGTATTCTCCATGATAAAGCGGGTAATATTCCACAATTTATTGGCAAAGTGTTTATAAGCCTTAATTTTATCTTTAGAGATTTTTGAGTCGGTGCCAGGGGTGTTGCCCACAATTAAAGCCATCCGGCCAGCGTCAGCGCCAAACTCTTTGGCAATATCAATTGGGTCTAATCCATTACCAAGCGATTTACTCATTTTGCGACCCTTATCATCACGGACCACGCCAGTTAAATAGACATCTTTAAAAGGTATTTGTCCTAGGGTATAACCAGACATCATAATCATCCGAGCAATCCAGAAAAACAAAATCTCATAAGCTGGGACAATTAAATCAGTCGGGTGATAAAGTTTTAAGTCTGGAGTTTGTTTTGGCCAGCCAAGAGTAGAGAAGGTCCACAAGCCGGAGGAGAACCAAGTGTCTAAAGTATCTGGGTCTTGCTCCCAGCCCTCGCCGGCTGGTGCCTCAATACCCACATAAACCTCTTCACCTTTGTACCACACCGGCACGCGGTGGCCGTACCAAATTTGGCGGCTAATACACCAGTCACGCAAGTTCTCAATCCAGTGGAAGTAAATCTTCTCAAAATAATCAGGGAGGATTTTAATTTGGCCACTTTTAACTGCCTCACTCATAATCTCCTTAAGAGTGGTCTCTCCTTTTGGACTGTTAAACTTTTTATTAACCTCCACAAACCACTGGAGTTTAGGTAAAGGCTCAATAATCCCACCGGTGCGCTCGGCGGTGGCCACATTTTGTTTAACCCTCTCCTCACTCTCCAATAAACCCTGCTCTTTAAGCCAAGCTACCACCGCCTCGCGCGCCTCGGTAACTTTTTTACCTTTAATTTGTTCATTCCCAACTGTGAGTTTGGCCAACTCGTTAATTACTGGCTCGCCCTCTAGCAAGTGACGCTCGGCCATGGCGGCATCAATGTGACTATGAGCCGGCGTAATACCCACGGCGCCAGTACCAAACTCTGGATCCACCTCTTTATCGGCAATAATTTTAATTTTTAAAGGCGCGCCGGCAAACTCTAGCTCAAAAGTTTGACCTACATATTGTTGGTAACGCGCGTCATCGGGGTGCACGGCTACGGCTACGTCACCCAACTTGGTCTCCGGGCGAGTGGTGGCAATAGCAATAGGGAAGTCGGCACTATATTTAAAAGTATAAAGAGTAGCCTCACGCTCCTCATAAACAATCTCATCGTCGGAGATAGTGGTCTGACCTTTAGGGTCCCAGTTAACCACGCGATAGCCACGATAAATAAGGCCGTCGTCGTACATTTTTTTAAACATTGTCCTGACAGCCAAGTTGCGCTCCTTGTCTAAAGTAAAGGCCTCGCGACTCCAATCGCAAGAGGCACCCATAATTTTAATTTGACTCACTATTGTGTCGTGACTCTCTTGGGCAAAAGCTTCTACTCGTTTAATTAACTCTTCTCGGCCTAAGTCGTGTCGAGACTTACCTTCAGCTTTATAAATATCTTTCTCTACGCGCGATTGGGTGGCAATGGCGGCATGGTCAGTACCCGGGAGCCAGAGAGCTTTTTTACCGCGCATGCGTTGAAAGCGAACAATAGCATCTTGAACTGATAATCCTAGACTGTGACCCATATGGAGGACGCCAGTTACATTGGGCGGCGGCATCATAACGGTAAAAGGCTCGCTCCGCTCGCCAGGGAGGTTGTCGGG
>CAYVQX010000005.1:13462-15214 GCA_964453715.1 uncultured Candidatus Saccharibacteria bacterium
TCGCCGGCGGCGTCATCTTTGGTTTGGCCAATCTTCTCATACTCGCCCAAATTTTTTACCAATACCAACTCGGTGTGACCACCCGAGGCCACTAGCGCCACGGCGGGGGTAACTATTTTTTGCTCATTTAAAAGAGGTGAGAGCACGTGACCCTCTAAGTGATTGGTGGGGATGAGAGGTTTATCCCACTCTAGAGCCAACTTTTTAGCAAACTCAATGCCGGTCCAAAGGGCCGGCTCTAAACCTGGGCCCACGGTGACGGCGATAGCATCAATAGTTTTGAGCGCGGTGTCTAAAGTTAATTTGGCCTCGGTTAAAGCTTGATCTAAAACAATTGGCAAATTTTTAAGATGCTCGCGTTTAGCAATATTTGGCACCACACCACCAAACGGCGCGTGTAAGGCCACTTGCGAGCTTACTTGATGGGCCAAAATATTAAACTGAGGCGCACTTAAACTGCCACTAGCCTCCACTAAACTAATGGCTGTCTCATCGCAACTTGTTTCAATTGCTAAAATTTTCATTCTAAGGTAATTAAATCTTTTTCTCGGAGTAATGGCGAGAGAGGTGAGAGATAAGTAAAAAGGCCAAAATAATAATTAATAGACCCAGCTCGGTGTAGTGTAAATAATGTTTGGCCAAAAGGAGTGAGGCACTGCCTAGGTAGCCAATGCCACCCACAATAATAAACCACAAGAGACCAGCGGGGACATCAGCTTTAAGAAAATCTTTAACACTTAAATTATTTTGACCCAAACGCACCAAAACGGCGCGATGTAAGCCGTAAGTAAATTTAGAAACAAAAATAGAGTGAGCTGGTCGCTCGCGCAAGTGCTTGTCTACTGGTCCGCTTAACTTGGCTACTAAGCGATGAGCTAAAGGCGAGAGACGATCCAACCTTTTACCCAAAAAGAGCCAGGCTACATCGCCCACAAAAACACCCAATAAAGTAACAATAATAATATCGCCTAAATCAAAAAATCCGCGATGAGTGAGGAAGGCCACAATTAATAAAACCACATCACCCTCAACGGCCATACCGAGGAAGATGAGTAAATATCCCAATGGTCGGGAAATGCCTAAAAAATGAATTAAAGTTGGGATCATGTTGGGTGGGCCTAAGAGGACTCGAACCTCTGACCTTTACAATGTCAATGTAACGCTCTAACCAGCTGAGCTATAGGCCCGTGTTGTGTAATCTAACAAATATCCCACTAAAAATAAAGATTAAGCGGACTTGTCCGCCGGAGCTCCTGCCTGCCTGCAGGTTAGCGAAGGCGGAGGAGGTGAGATTCGAACTCACGAGGGGATTGCTCCCCTGCCGCATTTCGAGTGCGGTGCCTTCGACCACTCAGCCACTCCTCCGTGTTTTATATATCTTTTAGAACATACTTTAATCGTTCTTTTCCCTTACCAGATTTAAGGAATTTTTCTTCTTCCTTAGCATTTATCTCAGAATCAAATGCCTCATAATAAACCAATTTCCAAGGGCCGTTATTCTTTGTAAAAGTGGAATTACCACTATTATGTTCTTTGATTCTACGTTTAAGATCAGAGGTAAATCCTTTATATAATTTACCATTTCTTAAACTCTTTAAAACATAGACGTAAAACATATATTTGTCCACTCTCAGCCTCGGCCCAAGGCCGATCAGCCTAGGGCTGAACTCCTCCTGAGGTCTCATACAAACTAACAGGTTTTTGCCGATTTGTAAAAAAGTTGGTATAGTGGCGCTGTTTGGCCCTATCGTC
>CAYVQX010000005.1:15314-16951 GCA_964453715.1 uncultured Candidatus Saccharibacteria bacterium
GGCCCTATCGTCTAGCCTGGTTAGGACAGCGGCTTTTCAAGCCGTCAACCCGGGTTCAAATCCCGGTAGGGTCACCGCTTTTATATGCTCCCAACAGTTTTAATTATTTTTGGTATCTCGGGTGATTTGGCCAAGCGCAAGCTCTTGCCGGCCATTGATCAAATTGCCAAGGCCGGTATTTTACCCGAGCAGTTTAAAATGTTGGGCCTTAGTCGGCGCGATTTTTCTAAGGATGAAATTCTCTCTGGAGTAGAGAGTGATTTTTTAAATCAAGTAACTGAAGTTATTAAACTGGATCTAGATAACCCGCAAGCTTACTTGGAACTTAAAAATAAATTACAAGAGATAGAAAAAGTTTTTGGTCAAGCGGCCCAATATTTATTTTACTTTTCTGTGCCGCCGGAGGCGGCTAGGGCTATTGTGGGTCACTTGGGGGTGGCCGGTTTTAATAATCGTGCCAATGTTAAGTTGTTGTTGGAGAAGCCTTTTGGCATCGACCTCTCCTCGGCCGAGGCTTTAATTAATGAGATAAAAACTTATTTTAAAGAGGAGCAGATTTATCGTATTGATCACTACTTGGCCAAGGAGATGGCTCAAAACTTAGTAGTCTTTAGAGCCAACAACTCACTCTTCCGTCGCACTTGGGATAATCGCTTTATTGAGTCGATTGAGATTATTGCCTCCGAGCAAGTAGATATTGAGGGCCGTGCCAACTTTTATGAGCAGACTGGCGCCTTGCGCGACATTGTCCAAAGTCACTTACTGCAATTGGCGGCGTTAATGTTAATGGAGTTGCCACCACACGATGATTTAACTTTAATCCCACAAAAACGCTTGACCGCTCTTAATCAACTTAAAACCCCCGAGAGTTTAAACAGTAATTTAACTTTGGGTCAGTATGATGGTTATCGAGCCGAGACTAATAACCCAACTAGCACGGTAGAAACATTTATCTCTTTAACTTTAAACTCCACCGATCCGCGCTGGCAGGGAGTACCTATTACTATAACCACTGGCAAGGCTTTAGCCAAAAAAACAACCGAGATTTGTGTGCATTATCTTAAAGAGACTAGTGAGGAGGCCGACACTCTCACTCTCCGTATCCAACCCGATGAGGCAATTGAGATTTGTCTTTGGGTTAAGGAGCCAGGTTATGAGCGACAGTTAAAAAAGTTAAAACTTAAATTTATTTATGCCGAGCACTTTACGGCCATCCCCGAGGCTTATGAGCGAGTGTTTGTAGATGCCTTGCGCGGTGATCACACTCTCTTTGCCACAAGTGAGGAGGTTTTGGCCTCATGGCGGATTTTAGCGCCGGTACAAAAATATCAACAAGAGGTGAGTGAGCGTTTAATTTATCCTAAAGGGGCTGAAATTAAAGATATAAAAAAGACGCCCTAGGGACGGGCGTCGGGGTCAAACTCAAAGATGATAATGGGGAGTTTAAGTTGCTCCCTCTCATCGCTTTCATGTCGCCAAACACCCCAGACTCGTTCTGGGGCTACGGGTTTAGCGTTTGGATCTGGCACTTCACTAAGTGCTGGTAAGGCTGGGATAAAGGCCCAAGGACACTCAAGCTTGAGACTACTTACCTCCTTGGGGGTAAGCTCGTTGGCCGGCTTATCTTCAGGCCGAAC
>CAYVQX010000005.1:17051-23660 GCA_964453715.1 uncultured Candidatus Saccharibacteria bacterium
ACCACTTCATTGGTTGTGGGGAACTCAGGAGGGAAACAGATTCCAAGATTGAGAATTTGAGTCACCGCTTAAGGCGGGAGGCTCAAGTGGTTGCTCCAATCATTGGCTTTTCCTCCGATTCTGATGCCATGCGCACAGCAATGTGTCTTGGTAAAAAGTTTGGGGTTGGGGCTCAATTTTGGTCTCAACTTGATGATCCACATCTGAAGCCAGTTGAGTTGGATGGTCTCTTGAGTGGGGTCTCTCGTCTCCAAAAACCAGAGGACAAACACGTTGTGCTCGTTATTGAGCCATTATTCGTGGCCCAAGTGGCCTCGTTTTGCTCTGATCGTTTGGGTGTCAACTTCAATCAAACGTTGCCTCCCATTAAGGAAGGATCCGCCATCTCCTTGATCCCTGGTATTGGGAAGGTTTGGTCGTTTAGTGTCCCCAACAAAACAGACCTCTCCTTGGCCACGGCCTAGGTTTTTGGGCCTCCTAGGTCGGTCGGCCAATAAGGGCCGCTCTCTGTCTAATCAACAGATAGAGCGGCCCTATTTTTATACTTTAAATTTTAATTTAGTTTTTGTGCAACCACTGGTAAATATCTTCAAGCGCTTTTACAGCGTCGCCAGCGGCAATATTGTTTTGATGATACAAGCCGTCGGTGCAATCACCGGCTGCCCAAATGCCCGCTAGCGAGGCGCGCTGATTTTTAGCATCTACCATTACGGCGCCAGCGGGGGTTAAATTAACTAAGTCTTTTACAAACTCGGTATTAGGCATAAAACCAATCTCTACAAAAATACCGGTTACCGCCAACTCTTTAATCTCGCCAGAGTTTAAATCTTTATAAGTTAAACCGGTAACAAACTTATCGCCCTTTACCTCCACTGGCTCGGTGTTTAAAAGAGGGACAAATTTAGGATTGCTAGTTAATTTGGCCACCGTCACTTCATCGCCTTTAAACTCGGGGTAGCGATGCATAATATAAACCTTATTAGCATAGGCCAAAAGTTGGGCCGCACTTTCTAAACCGGCGTTACCACCGCCAATAACCACCACGTCAGCGCCACCAAAGAGTGGTCCGTCGCAAGAGGCACAATAAGTAAGACCTTTTTGATCAAATTCTTTAGCGCCTGGGATCTCTAGTTTACGACGACGACCGCCCGTGGCAATTAAAACCGCCCTCGCTTCTACAGATAAACCCTTCTCCGTTTCAATTTTAAAGCCGGCGTCAGTTTTGGTAACTTTGTTAACTCGCTCACTATTTTTAATATCTAAAATATCACCAGCATAATGTTTAACATGATCAGCTAGCTTTTTGGCCAAGTCTTCTCCCGAGATGGCAATATCGCCAACCCAGTTTTGGATCTCGGGGGAGACTACTGATTGCCCGCCAAAATCGGAGGTAATAAAAACTGTTTTTAACTGTTTGCGCGCGGCGTAAACACCAGCCGCGGCGGCCGCAGGACCGCCGCCAATAATTGCCAAGTCGTAAGTCATGACGACAATTATACTATAAAAATTTTATTTACGAGAGCGACGGAGGAAGGCGGGGATAGAGGACCAATCATCATCCTCAGGCTCGTCTTTTTTGGCTGGCGGCGGAGTCGTAGTTTTAGGTTTAAAAATTGGTGGTAAGTCCTTATCTTTAGGTACTTGGCTATTAATTGGATTATTGCCATTGTCGGCGCCAGTTAGAGGGATCTCCTCTTTACCAGCTTTATCTTTTTTAGTCTCAAAATTAAAAGTTCGGCCTGGAGTCTCTACCACCTTCTTTTTGCCACCATAAATCTCGGGGAAGCCGCAAGCAATGACCGTTACTTTAACCTCATTCTTCTTTAACTTCTCATCACGGATCGCACCAAAAATAACTTTGGCCTCATCATCAATTGACTCGGTAATAATCTTGGCCGCCTCTTGGACCTCAAACATGGTTAAATCATCGCCACCAGCAATAGTAAAGAGCACGCCCTTAGCGCCATCAATGGCAATATCTAAGAGTGGCGAGCTAATCGCGCCCTTGGCCGCGTCAATGGCTCTGTTGTCACCATGAGCCGAGCCGATACCCATTAAGGCTGAGCCAGCGTTAAGCATAACGGCGCGGATATCGGCAAAGTCAACGTTAATAATACCTGGGATAGTAATAATATTTGAGATGCCCTCTACTGCTTGGCGCAAGATCTCATCGCACATCGCAAAGGCGTTAATAGCGGTGGTGTCTTTAGTAATTACCGAGAGCAAGCGGTCGTTAGGGATCACTACAATCGCATCAACCTCTTTGCGTAAATCCTCCAAACCTTGATCCGCAATAAATTGGCGTTGCTTACCCTCAAAGAAGAAGGGCTTAGTGACCACGGCAATAGTAAGAGCGCCTTGATCTTTAGCAATTTTAGCTACCACTGGCGCGGCGCCGGTGCCGGTGCCGCCACCCATGCCCGCAGTTACAAACACCATGTCGGCACCTTTAATCACATTTTGAATTTCTTCAATACTTTCTTCAGCGGCTTTGTGACCAATCTCTGGGTCCATGCCGGTGCCTAAACCGCGAGTAATATTTTTACCAATATGAACCTTTTTACTCGCGGCTGAGTGGTGGAGGTGTTGAGCGTCAGTATTCATGGCAATAAACTCCACCCCACGGACCTTGGAGTTAACCATGTGCGTTACGGCATTAGTGCCAGAGCCACCTACCCCCACGACTTTAATCCGGGCAAAGGCTTCTACTTCTGGCATTATTTTAGGCATAGTTTTGACGTTGATCTTATGTTCCGACATTTTTAAGTGCTCTCATCCTAACAGAAAGGAGGTGGTAGGGCAACTTACCCTTTATAACGCAAAAAACACCCCTTTTGGGGCGGTTTTAGGGGAGTAATTCTTTAAGGTATTTTTTGATTGTTTGGAGGGTGGAGCCACCGCGGCCAGACTCGGACATCTCCGGATCATAAAAATAAGTTAAACCGTAAGCCACTGCCCAAGCCGAGTCTTTAATTTGATTTTTAGACGCGGCGGCGAGTGAGGAGTCAGCGTTGCGCGCTGGGAGTTTAAAATAATCGCGAGCCAAGGCTTCTAAACCGTGGACACTAGCGCCGCCGCCCGAGAGCACAATACCGGCTGGCAATAAGCCCGAGCGACCAATCTTTTTTAAATGCACTTCAATTAGTTGGAAGATGTCTAACAAGCGCGCCTCAACTACCTCGTCCAATTTCTTTTTGGCGCCGGGGGCCTCCATCTCACCGCGTTTAATTTGCTCGGCCTCTTCTAAATTAACTTTAAAACCAAGAGCGATGTCGTTGGTAATATCGGTAGAGCCAAGTGGGATTACTTGCATCGAGACAGGCAGTCCCTCCTCAAACACGGCCAGCGAGGTAGTTTGAGCGCCAATGTTGGTCATTATTACACCAGCCGTTTTTTGAACTTTAGATAAAAGGACTAAGGAGGAGGCGAGTGGCGAGGCTACAAAATCTTCTGGCGAGACGCGTAAACCGGAGGCCTCTAAAACTTGAGTTAAATCTTTTAAATGTTGTTTAGAGTAAGTAATAAAAGCGCCTCTCACCTCTAATTTATTACCCTTTAAGCCCTCGGGCCGGCCGGTAACTTTTTTACCATCTAATTTAAAAGAGATAGGGAAGCGGTGTATAACCTCGTTGTTATCTTTATCGGAGAGGGAGGCCTCGGCGGCGTCTAGGGCGCGACTAATATCTAAGTCGCCAATTTCCATGTCGCCGCGCGCCACTGCGGTGGACCCCTCGGCTACCTTAGAGGTTAAAGTTACACCCGAGAGACCAATAAAAGCTTGTTTTAAACGGAGTTTGGTTGCCTTCTCGGCCTCGCGCAAGGCCTCACTAATGGCCTCGGCGGCCTCCTCAGCGTTGGCTACATAACCGCGGCGTAAGCCGCGAGAGTTTTTTTTGACCAAGGCTAAAACTTGCGGGGTCTGATTACCTCGCTTCCACTCCGCGACGACGACGCGGATGGCCGCCGTCCCGATATCTAGTCCCGTGACGATGTTTCTCATTTAGCCAAGCAGTGAAAAGTTTTTTTTCTGCTTGTTCCATTTTACTACCATGATCCATTCCGTCCAAATGCAGTAAACCGTGGATAAATAAATAAATGAAGTGTTGAGTAAAATTGTGACCAAAATCTGGTGCCTCTTTTTTGATTAAAGGTAAATCTAAAAAAAGTTCACCCGAGTTTTTAGTCAAGGGGAAGGAGAGCACATTGGTAGGTTTATCTTTAGCTCTAAATTTTAAATTAAGTTGGTGAGAGAGAGAGTGACCGCAGAGGACCACGCTTAACTCATAGCGCTCGCCCAAAACCGCCCGAGCCAAGGGCTCGAGCGGTTTTAAATCGACTTTAATTTTACTTAGTTTTTTTACTGAGATCATTTTTGGGCTTAAGCTTACCCAACTTAAAGAGTCGCTCGTACTCTACGCGTTTTTTGAGCTTTTTTAAGGCGTCTTGCTTCTTCTTTAACTCCGATTTGGTCCGGAGGTGGAAGCGCTCGCCGCGGACCTTGCGGACCACGCCGGCGCCCTGCATACGCTTAGAAAAACGCCGGAGCAAGCTGGCGTTGGACTCATTGGCCATTTTGGTTACTTCAATTGCCATAATTTATGTGACCTAGACTCTAACACGACCCCCCAATTAATGCAAGAAGGGCTTATTTTAAGTGTTTAAAGTAGTCGGCGAGGCGGTCAATTTTAACCGTGTCTTGAGAGCGGGTGTCCATATTGCGGACAATAACACTATTCTCTAAGGCCTCTTTTTGACCAAGGATAATAGCGAAGGGGACATTCATCTTCTCGGCTTGAGAGAGTTGGGCCCCAAGCGAGTCTTTAGCAATAGATTGAGCCATTGGGATCTTGGCCTCGCGTAAAATCTCAATGACCTCAAAGCTTTTAAGCTTAGCGTCAAAGGAGAGTTGGATAAAAAAGACTTTAGGCTTTTTTATAATCCGCGGTGAGAGCTTGGCGTAATCGGGCGACATAATAACTCGGTCCATACCAATTGAGGCGCCAACGGCGGGGACATCTTTTTTACTCCCTAAAGTTTTGGCCAAATAATCATAACGGCCACCACCACCTAAGGCTAGTGGTACACCTGTCTCGCCCTCGGCCGGGATCTTGCTAACCTCAAAAACTGTGCGGGTGTAATAGTCTAAACCGCGGACCAAACTTGGATTAATTTTGTACTCAATGCCCATGCTATCTAAGTACTCCAAAACCTCTTTAAAGTGCTCCTTGCAACTACTGCACAAGTAACTTACGCTCTCGGGCGCACCAGCTTTAATGGGTTGGCATTTTTCATTTTTACAATCTAAAACGCGGAGGGGGTTGGTTTTTAAACGCTCACGACAATCAGGGCAAATATCTTTAGTGTGTTTTTTGTAATAATTTAAGAGCTCACGGCGCCAAGTATTGCGACAATCAGCGTCGCCAATAGAGTTAATATCAATTTGTAAATTGCTTAAGCCGGCCTCCTCTAAAGTGGTTTTAACCAATTTAATAATCATGGCATCGGCAATACTTTTTTTAGTGCCTAAAACCTCCCAACCAAATTGGCGGAACTCTCTGTAGCGTCCGGCCTGTGGGCTCTCGTGACGGAAGAAGGGCCCAAAATAATAAAACGATAATGGTTGTGGTAAGGCGTGCATCCCGTTCTCTAAATAACTGCGCATTACGCCGGCCGTGCCCTCTGGGCGCAAGGCGAGTTTATCGCCGCCGCGCGTTTTAAGCGTGTACATCTCCTTTTGGGTCATATCGTTCTCCTCGCCAACACCGCGCAAAAATAAGTCCTCCTTCTCTAAAATGGGAGTCTCAATGGGTTTAAAGCCATAATAAATAGCCACCTCGGCCGCCTTCTCAGCGAGACCTTGATACAAGTAATAGTCATCGCCAATAATATCGTGCATCCCCTTAACGCTCTGGAGATTTTGCTCGACTGATTTTTTAGCTTCTTTAGCCATAATTTAAAAATTAATTAGCGGCACCGGGTAATAAACCAATCCGTGTGGGTGGTAATAAACGCAACAACACACGACCGGTGATTAAATTTTTAGGCACGGGGCCCCACACTCGCGAGTCTAAACTCTCGGGCCGATTGTCGCCCATTACAAAATACTCGCCCGAGCCAAGTTTAACTGTTTGATCGGGCAAGCTTTGATTTTTAATATAAGACTCGTCAATTTTAACCTCCTCACCATTATCTTTAACGGCGGTGATACCATTAGGTGTTAATTTGAGAGTCTCGCCAGGGAGACCAATTACGCGTTTAATAAAAAACTTAGACGGATCCTTAGGATAACGGAAGACAATAACCTCGCCACGGTTGGGCCCGCGCAAAAGGTAAGAAAACTCGTCAATTACCAAGTACTCACCGTTCTCAAAAGTGGGCACCATTGAGGAGCCAGAAACGATGAAGGGTTGGGCCACATAAGCCCTAATTGGTACTACAATGGCAACGGTAATGACGGCAAACTTAATAATCTCCCACAACGATTGCTTAGTTTCATCAGTCATAATGATTTTGTCTCGTTATCATATTACACCTAGACCAGACTGGCAAATATTGAGTATACTGAGTTATAATTGAAACATTAGTATAATTTAACTTATTTTATGCGCC
>CAYVQX010000006.1:0-3313 GCA_964453715.1 uncultured Candidatus Saccharibacteria bacterium
ATATGCCGGCTTCTATTAAGGCTGCAAAAGAACATCGGCAGGTTATAAGTTTCCTCCGAGTCCGAGTTCAAGAAGCTTTTGTGTCTGTTGCTGCTGATTGGCAGTCTAAAGGATTGTCGATGAAGCGTATACAGGGTGTTAAGGCACCTATCCAAGCGCTTTTGTTGGATATAGAGACACAAAACAAATTGATTAATAAGTATCTTGGCGAAATGGAACAGTCCAAGACTCGCAATGGTCGAGATTGGGTCAAGATTTTGGGGATCGCCTTACAGAGAGCTAGCGTTGAAGGTTTTTCTCTGACCAAGGAAGAGCGGGATGTTATAGAACAGATACAACCCTACTTATAGTCTCTTGTGATTATCATTTTGATCTGCCCGACCGGTACCGGTCGGGCTTTTATTTTGTTGGTCTATTTGCTACATTGGGAAGCATGTTTCAAGAATTTATTTTACGCCAAATGCTCCGCAAGGCTGGCGCGCCTGAGCCAATTATAAACAAGGCCATTGAGGGGATTAAAAAGGACCCCGAGTTTTTTAAAAAAATTGCCGAGGAGATTGAGGTTAAAACTAAGTCTGGTGTGCCTCAACAGCAAGCCGCGATGGAGGTTATTAATAATTATCAAGACAAATTAAAAGAGCTTTTATCTTAACATGGGTTTATCTATTGGTATTGTTGGTCTGCCAAACGTGGGTAAGTCCACGCTTTTTAACGCGCTCACTAAAAAGGGCGTGCCGGCCGAGAATTACCCTTTTTGTACCATTGACCCATCGGTGGGAGTGGTGGCCGTGCCCGATGAGCGACTTTATAAATTAAGCGCACTCTCTAAGTCGGTTAAAACTGTGCCGGCGGCGGTGGAGTTTGTAGACATTGCTGGCTTAGTTAAAGGTGCCTCTACTGGAGAAGGTTTGGGTAATGCTTTTTTATCTAACATTAGAGAAGTGGATGCGATTGCCGAGGTGGTGCGCGTGTTTGAAGATAAAAATGTCACTCACGTCTCGGGTGGTTTAGATCCAATGAGTGATGTAGAGACAATTAACCTTGAGCTTATTTTAGCCGACTTGCAGACTGTAACTAAACGTCGCGCCAACTTAGCGCGCGAGGTTAAACAAAATAAAAAGGAGGCAATTTTAGAAGATGGTGCCTTAGAGCGAGTAGAGAAGGCGCTTTTAGCTGGCCAGATGGCTAATACCGTGAGTTTAGATGATAAAGAGGCGCCACTAATTAAGCAATTAAATCTCTTGTCGGTTAAACCAATTTTATATGTGTTAAATGGTAAAGCCGGCGCGCCTAAGGCTGACACCACGCGCTTGCGCGAGTTTATTAAAAGTTCTGGCTCAGAATTTGTGGAGGTAGATGCCAAGGTGGAGCAAGAGTTATCGGAGCTAGAAGCGGCCGACAAAGTAGAATTTAAAAAAGAGTTAGGGGTAGAGGATGATGGTGTTAATGACCTTATTACCGCCGCGTACAAGCTTTTGGGCTTAATGAGCTTTTTTACCACTGGCGAGAGCGAGACGCGTGGCTGGACGATTAAACAGGGGAGCACAGCGCCAGAGGCCGGCGCGGCGATCCACACCGACTTTAAAGAGAAGTTTATCCGCGCCGAGGTGGTAAGTTATAACGATTTAATTAATTGCGGTAGTTACGCCGCCGCTAGAGAAAAAGGTTTATTAAGAACCGAGGGTAAAGAATATATCGTCCAAAACGGCGATGTGATAGAATTTAAGATATAGATTTAATCTAAATATATGAAAAATATACATATTTTGAAGTGGGTGCTGGTCATCGCTATTGTGGTGGTGCTTAACCTCTTTTTCAACTTTGCTATTAAGCTCGCTTATGATGCTCCCGAGTGGGATAAGTTTTGCCCGCAGCAACAAGTAACCATTACGCCCGATACTCAAGATAAATGCGTGGCCGTGGGCGGCGCTTGGACGGAGAATGTGGCGCCAGCTAAACCAGTTATCGCTGGAGAAACTGTCCCTAAAGGCTGGTGCGACCCCAACTTTACTTGCCAAAAGAAGTATCAAACCGCTTTAGAGCTCTACAATCGCAATGTCTTTATTATCTTAATCTTAGCCGGGTTAATCTCATTAGTTATTGGCTTCTTCCTTAATGCTATTAGCTCGGTATCTTTAGGTTTATCGCTTGGTGGTGTGCTCTCGTTTATTATTGGTACTATCCGCTACTGGAGCAATATGGATGATTACTTGCGAGTGATCATTTTAGGCCTCGCTTTAGTGGCTCTCATCTGGCTCGGCGTCAAAAAAATTAGGGATTAAGCATTTTAGACAGTTAAGTAACCGCGTGGTATACTAGCGGTTACTTTTATGGAGAAATACGATCACAAGCAAGTAGAGGCTAAGCAGCAACAGCGCTGGTGGGATGCTGATATTGATAAGGTTGGGAGTGATCCTAATAAACCTAAAAGTTATATCTTAGACATGTTCCCTTACCCCTCCGGTGAGGGCTTACACGTGGGCCACCCTAAGGGTTATATTGCCACCGACGTTTACTCGCGGGTAAAAAAGATGCAAGGTTTTAATATCCTTCACCCCATGGGTTGGGATGCCTTTGGTTTACCCGCCGAGAACTACGCGCTTAAAAATAAAGTCCACCCTAAAGTCGCGGTAGATAAAAACATCGCCACTTTTAAATCGCAATTAAAAAAGATTGGTTTTAATTATGACTGGGAGAGGGAGATCAACACCACCGATCCCGAGTACTACAAGTGGACGCAGTGGATCTTTTTAAAAATGTTTGAGAAGGGTCTGGCTTATGAGAGCTTTGAGCCAATTAATTGGTGTCCCTCGTGCCAAACAGGCCTTGCCAATGAGGATTTAGATGGTGGCAAGTGTGAGCGTTGTGGTAGTGAAGTAGAGAAGCGCCCCATGCGCCAGTGGGTACTTAAAATTACCGACTACGCCGACCGCTTACTTAAAGATTTAGACACTCCAGAATTAAAATGGCCGGAGTATATTAAGGAGAGTCAGCGCAATTGGATTGGCCGCAGTGAGGGAGCAGAAATTATCTTCCCTTTAGTTAATTTTGATCAGCAAAAAGATTTAACCATCTTTACCACTCGTCCTGATACCATTTTTGGCGTCACCTTTGTCGCTATTGCTCCTGAAGTGGCCAATAAATGGCTTAAGGCGGGTTGGTCACCAGATGAAAAAACCCAAAAATACATTAGTGAAACTTTAATAGAGCGAGCCAAACAAACTTTTAAAGATAATCCCGAGAAGACCGGTATCTTTAGTGGTCTTTATGCCGTTAACCCAGCTAATAATGAAGAGGTGCCCGTTTGGATTAC
>CAYVQX010000006.1:3413-13166 GCA_964453715.1 uncultured Candidatus Saccharibacteria bacterium
TACAAACTTAAAGACTGGGTCTTCTCGCGGCAGCGATATTGGGGCGAGCCGATCCCAATTATCCACTGTGAGAAGTGTGGCCCGGTAGCGGTACCCGAGGCCGACTTACCAGTTAAATTGCCCGAGGTAGAGCATTATGAGCCGGCTGGCACCGGCGAGTCTCCGCTCGCCAACATTACCGACTGGGTCAATGTTAAGTGTCCTAAGTGCGGTGGTGAGGCCAAGCGCGAGACCAACACCATGCCCCAATGGGCGGGCTCCTCATGGTATTACTTGGCTTATGCTTGTAAGGAGCCTCAAATAAAGGGTGAGCGACCTAGTTATAATCTCTTAAATAAGAAGGCCTTGGATTATTGGAATCCGGTCAACGTGTATGTAGGCGGCGCCGAGCATGCTACTCGCCACCTTATCTATGCTCGTTTTTGGCACAAGTTTTTATTTGATATTGGCATTGTTTCTAATCTTGAGCCATTTACCGAGTTACATAATGTAGGCTTAATCTTGGCTGAGGATGGTCGCAAAATGAGCAAGCGTTTTGGCAATGTAATTAACCCCGACGAGATTGTAGAGCTTTATGGGGCCGATAGTTTGCGCTTATACACCATGTTTATGGGCCCGTTTGGCGATGAAATTAGTTGGAGCACCAACAACATTATTGGCGTTAGACGATTTTTAGAGAAGGTTTGGCGCTTGCAAGATAAGGCAAGGGAGGCAACAGCAGATGATGCTTTGCATTTAACGATTAAAAAAGTGACGGACGATGTTTTAAACTTCCGCTTTAACACTGCCATCTCGGCCATGATGATCCAAGTTAACGCTTGGGATAAATTAGAGGTTATTAATAAGTCAGATTACGAGGCATTACTTAAGCTTTTGGCCCCATTTGCCCCGCACGCCACCGATGAATTGTGGCAAAGTTTGGGCCACGCCGAGTCTATCCACCTTGCCAAATGGCCTGAGTATGATATAAACAAGACTGAATCTAAAAGTTTTCTGCTAGTGGTCCAAGTGGCCGGTAAAGTGCGGGGGACAATTAAACTCCCTTCCAATGTTAGCGAGGAGGAGGCCAAATCGGCCGCCCTCAACTTACCAGATGTGGCCAAATGGTTACCTAATAAAGTGCCAAGTAAGGTAGTTTATGTGCCAGGCCGTGCAATTAACTTCATTCCGTAGATGGTGGCTAAATTTGACCTATTATAAATAACGTGATATTATCTAAACATATGGCAAAACCAGCTAATCAAATCAACTTTAAACCCAAAGACGCGACTAAAAAATTACTCGCGGTTTTAGCGCCTCGCGCTAAAGAGGTAATTAGTAAGCGTTATGGTTTAGATGAGGCTGGCAAGCGCCACACCTTAGAGGCTATTGGTGAGAAGTATGGCATTACTCGCGAGCGCGTTCGCCAAATTGAGAATGCTGCCCTCACCGCTATTAAAAAGTCTCCAGTTTTTGGGACTTTGGATCCAGTTTTTGCCGAGCTTAAATCAATTTTATCCGAGCAGGGTGGCATTGTGCATGAGCAGAGTTTTTTAGAGACTCTTTCTAAAGATAAAACCACTCAAAACCACACCCACTTCTTGTTGGTTATTGGTGATGCTTTTACTAAACTTAAGGAGGATGACGAGTTCCATCATCGTTGGACTATGGATGGTAAATTAGCTGAGAAGGTCCACGCCTCTATCCGCAATTTATGCTCCAATTTTAACGAGCGCGATTTAATCTCTGAGGCCGAGCTTATCTCCAACTTTTTAACCGAGCTTAAGGAGGTTACTAAAGATCCTAAAGCCGCCGAGTTTGCCAAGCGTTGGATTACTTTATCTAAACGCATTGGTCAAAATCCGCTTGGTGAGTGGGGTTTATCTGACTCACCAAACGTTCACATGCGCGGTATCCGCGACTATGCCTTTTTGGTCTTACGTCAACATGGCTCGCCAATGCACTTCTCTGAAGTGGCCAAACAAATTACCAAAACTTTTGGCAAAAAGGCTCATCCAGCCACTTGCCACAACGAGCTTATTAAAGACTCTCGTTTTGTTTTAGTTGGCCGTGGTTTATATGCTTTAACCGAGTGGGGTTACTCTCGTGGTGTAGTGGCTGAAGTGATTAAAAATATTCTTAAAAAGAGTGGTCCTTTAACTAAGGAGGAGATTCTCTCTAAGGTTAAAAAGGAGCGCTATGTTAAAGACAACACTATTTTAGTTAACCTCCAAAACTCCAAATTCTTTAAAAAAGATAAGCAAGGTCGTTACGCCTTGGCTTAAACCCTTAAACAAAAACGCTCTCTGGTATATAATAACGCCATAACCATGGCGTTTTTGTTTTATAATCTAGACTCACTTTGGAGTAGCGCGGGCCTATTCTTTTTATATTTTTTACCAATTCCGCTAGCTGTTTTGTGTTGGCGACTTTATAAACTCTATATCCAGACCGACTATATCCACAAAATGGATTGGTTAATGCTGGAGGTTAAAATCCCGCGTGAGATTTTAAAATCGCCCCAAGCCATGGAGGTGGCTTTATCGGGCTTACATCAACCAGGTGAGGGGTCGCTAATTGACCAATATATTAAAGGCCGTATCCGCACCTGGTTTTCATTAGAAATGATCTCTTTAGGTGGGTCAGTGCGATTTTTTATTAGGACTGAAAAAAAGTTTAAAGAGTTAATTGAGTCACAGCTCTACTCCCAATATCCGGGGGTAGAGATTTTTGAGGCGGATGATTACACCCAATTTGTGCCTTATGGCGCTGAGGGTTCTAATTGGTCAATCTTTGGTGCCGAGCTCCAATTTACTAAAGCTGATCCTTATCCAATTAAAACTTATATTGATTACGGTTTAGATAAAGATCCTAAAGAGGAGTTTAAAATTGATCCCCTGACACCTGTAATGGAGCTCTTGGGCTCAATTGGCCCTAATGAGCAGTTATGGATCCAAATACCGGTAATGGCCACTAAAGATCGATTTAAAAAACCCGACACTTGGTTTGGGGTCCAAAACTGGCGTGACGAAGGGCAAAAATTAGTTAAAGAGATAATGGAGAAGCATGCTCAAAAAGACAAAGATGGTAATAAAATGATTAGTGAGCTATCCGTGCCTAAGTCTGATCGAGATGTAATTGAGGCCATTAACCGCTCAATCTCTAAACTTGGTTTTGATTGCGGTATCCGCTTAATGTATTTAGCACCTGAAGACAAGTTCCAGGCTGGTAATATTGCGCGGATGCTCTCGGTGTTTAAACAGTTTGGCTCGCTCCACTTAAATGGGTTTAAACCGCTCCGCACTACTAGCTTTGATTATCCGTGGCAAAATCCATTTGGCTTCCGTCTTGCGGCTCTTAAACGCAAAATGTTTGAGTCTTACCGCCGTCGAGCTTACTTTTATTGGCCTTATCGCCAAAAGCCGATGGTCTTAAATACTGAAGAGTTGGCAACCATCTTCCACTTCCCAGGCCAAGTTGCTGAGACACCAACCTTAGAGCGTATTGAGTCTAAGCGTGGTGAACCACCACCAAATTTACCGGTCCAAGGCATATTCTAAATGATGAGGTGGCTTAAAAAAATAAAATTTGAGCGCTTAACGCTTTTTTACAAGAAACATCGCCGAGCAACTATTGCCGTTGGCCTTGGCTTGGCTATTATTTTACTTTGGATTTTACCACCGGCCGCCTTCCCTCAAGGACGGATTATTAGGATCCAAAAGGGTATGACCGTGGCTGAAATTGCCAACTATTTAGAGGAGAAGAAGGTCGTTCAATCAGAGCTCTTATTTACAGCTATTATTAAGGTTCTCCCTGGTGATCCTAAAATTATTGCCGGTGATTATATGTTAAGTCATCGGGCCACCGTTTTTGGTATTGCCTATCGCTTATTAACTGGTAGTTACGGTATTGAGCCAATTAGAGTTTTAATCCCTGAAGGAGCGACGGTAAAAGATATCTCTATTATTTTAACTAAGCGATTACCCGAGTTTAAAACTCAAGAATTTTTACTTTTAGCTAGCACCTCGCAGGGCTACCTCTTCCCTGATACTTACTTCTTTCTCCCCACTGCCTCAACCAGCGCTTTAATTGAGGAGATGCATGAAAATTTTAATCGTCACATTGATCCTTTGCGCTTAGCGATTTTTAAGTCTAAACATAGCTTAGACGAGATTATTAAAATGGCCTCAATTTTAGAGAAGGAGGCGCACATTTATGCCGACAGAGAGATGATCTCCGGTATTTTGTGGAAGCGTTTTGAGGAAGGGGTAAGGTTGCAAGTTGATGTGGCAACTGAAACTTATAAAAAAAGTGGTTTACCCTCAAAACCAATTGCCAACCCTGGCTTAGAGGCTATTAAATCGGCCGTAGAGCCAGTGGAGTCAGAATATTGGTTTTATTTAGCTGATAAAAAAGGTATTACTCATTACTCGGTAACTTATCAAGAACACTTAAAAAATATTGCTAAATACCTTAAGTAAGTTACAATAGGCAAGCATGAAAAAACATAACTTAGCTTTTATTGATTTAGAGACCACCGGCTTTGATCCAGAAAAACACGAGATTTTAGAAATTGGCGGTTTGATTGTAAAACAAATCCCCATTGATGGACGCGGGCCCAAACTAGAGGTAATAGAGGAATTTGAGTTTAAAATTAAGCCCGAGCATTTAGAAACAGCTGACCCAGAGGCTTTAAGGATAAACAGCTACAATGATGCTGATTGGCTCTTTGCTAATGATTTAGCCTCGGTGATGAAGGTGGTACAAGAGAAAACGGCAGATTGCATTATGGCCGGACAAAATGTTTATTTTGACTTTAAATTTTTAGAAGCGGCGTTTAAAAAGATTGGATTGCAAAATAAAATGCATTATCATCGCTTAGACTTGATCCCAATGGCCTTTGCTAAAAATTATCATAACAACGACTTGGGTTGGTACAATTTGGAGTCATTAGCGAGACATTATGGCGTAGAGAATCCTAAAGCCCATACCGCTTTAGCCGATATCCGAACCACTTTCGAGATCTATAAAAAAGTGTTAGAGATAGATTAGTATGAAAGCTAAAATATTGCTAGAAATTAGGCCTTGGAATGGCTGGTCGGAAAAACAACCGGAAGGTAAAAACTTAATGGTTGAGGTAACTAATAGTCAAATTCTTACACCGAAAATTTTAGGTGGACAAGACAGCGATCTTTATTCTTTGGAAATAAGCGTTGTTAATACAAAACAAGTTACAGTAAAATATAGGGGTCTTATAGCGGGAGAGAAGATTGATTTATTAAATTCTCCAAGACACGGTGATTTAGATGTTTTAATTGGTCAAAAAGAAAAATTTACTACCCCCACCATGGATGGTGGGACTCATTTAATTATGAGTTTAGAAGAAATAAAATAATATGGGAATAGAAAGACTAGATACAATGTCAATACCGCAAGAAAACCCAGAGAAAATTAAGATCCCTGAAGAAAATAAAAGTGATCAATATATACCGCCTGTAGAAGTAGTGGGAAATATAGCCGAGCGCGAAGAAAGAGAGAAAACTGATACACTCCGTCTAGAAGAAGTACGGACATCCCTTGGCCTACTTACCCCAGAAGAAAAAACCCCTGAATTTACAGAACAAATAGATGGTTTTGCAAATAAGTTATCTGAACAGATAATAGGTCTTAGGATTAACGACCCTGCTCTGCCGGATAGGCTTATTGAGGATCAAAAAGTTATCAGAGCTAAATATTCTTTACCAAAACTAGAGGCAAGGGGCAATTTAGACGAATATGAGAGAGATTTATTAGATATTGCCAAATCAACTGGGGTAACTATTAAATCCAAATCGGAATGCGGCCAATTTTTCAATGATTATTCATACGTAGGGGGCGTTAATTTCGAAAAAGAAAATAAAATTGGGGTTGATATTGATAAAACTGATTCCAAAAGTTATTCCAAAAGTTTAGGTATTTTAGAACACGAACTTATACACGCCTTGCAAAATAAATATCATCCTAGAATGCCCATTGAACAAATGGAGTATGAAGCATATATAGCTGGTGGAAATAATGAGTTGATAAAAGAACATCCCGAAATAGCCAAATTAGTTTTTGAAAATTTAATTGGCACTTCAGTTAAACATTGGTATGAACAAAACAGAAAAGAAAAGTAAGGCGGTAAGAATTTGAAATAAACGCATGGGGAGTAACCTTATTAAAAAGAAAGGATTAGTGTTTGTGGGGATGTCTGGCGGGGTAGACTCGTCGGTGGCTGCGGCCTTGCTTAAAAAGCAAGGCTTTGAGGTGGTGGGCGTCTTCCTTAAAGTTTGGGATCCTTCCGAGACTGATAAAAACATTAAGTGCACTTGGCGGGAGGATCGACGCGAGGCCATGCGGGTGGCCGCCTTTTTAGATATACCTTTAGTTACTTGGGATTTATCTAAAGAGTATAAAGCTAAGATTGTAGACTACATGCTTAATGAGTATCGAGCTGGCCGCACGCCTAACCCCGATATTATGTGCAATAAGTATGTTAAATTTGGCGCTTTTTACGATAAGGCTATAAGTTTAGGTGCTAACTATGTGGCTACCGGCCATTATGCCCAAATTAAAAACAACACTCTACTTAAAGCCAAAGATGCGAGTAAAGATCAAGCCTACTTTTTATATCAAATTAAGCCAGAGGTTTTAACTAAGATCATCTTCCCTGTGGGTGGATTGTTAAAAACAGAGGTTAGAAAATTGGCTCAAAAATTTAAGCTCCCCAATGCCGAGCGTAAAGACAGTCAAGGCCTGTGCTTTATTGGCAAGTTTGATTTTAAAGAATTTTTAAAGAGTGAGTTAAAAACCAAAGCGGGTCACGTTTTAAATGAGGAGGGCGAGATAATTGGCGCTCATGAGGGAGCCGGTCTTTATACCCTTGGCGAGCGGCATGGTTTTATTATTACCGCCAAAACTCCTAATGATAAGCCCTACTATATTGTGGCTAAAGATATTAAAGCCAACACTTTAACCGTGAGCCAAGACCCAAACAGAAACAAGTTGGCTAAACAGGAGTTTAATTTAACGGAAACTAATTGGTTTAGCTTGCCCCTTGATAATAAAAATTACTCGGCCCAAATCCGTTATCATGGTGAGTTTTTAGACTGTAAGCTTGAGGGAGATAAAATCATTTTTACCAAACCACTCACCGACCTAGCCGCGGGGCAATCGGTGGTGGTGTACGATGGTCAAGTAGTTGTAGGCGGTGGCATAATTTGCTAAGTTAAAACAGGTAAATTTGGTCTTAATAAAACTATCCGCGAGATAGTGGGAGGGGTAACAGATGGGTAAACGTCGTGGCAATAAACACGCTTCTCAAGGGGTGATTGGTAAACCACTAAGCTTTAACCCCAGCAAAACAACGGAAGAAGAAAAGGAGTTGCGTTTAGAAAGGGGGAAGGTCTTTTACTTTGTTCCAGCAATTACTGCCAAGGGCATCCCGATGAATGGACCTGACCAAAAAGAGGTCGAGGCACAATTTTCTCGGGCAACATTTGTTTGGAGCGATGGGACCACCTTCTTCTTTATGGGAAGGCAGGTAGATAAAAAGAAACAACACGTCTTACTAATGACCTTTGGGGTTTCTAAAAGAGAGCTCAAAAGTCATACAAAACTAGAAACGCCTGCCTCGTTAGGGGAAATGATGGAGGGAGAAGGATGAAGATCTTGAAATGGCTTTCTATCTTTGGGATATTGTCCGGTCAGATATGGGCAACCTTTGTTCATCTAAACATTTGGTTGCAAATCGTTATCGCAACTGGGTGTTTGGCCAATATCTGCTTCTGGGGGCTTTATGAAGCCTACCAGAAAGTTCGGTCTGGAAGAGAGAAGAGAGGGGATCTGAACGAGATCGAGTTTTTCCCGAGGGTGAGATAAAACAAAAAGCGCCTGCTAAGGCGCTTTATTTTTTGGGATGAAACATCTATCTAACTGATGGGGTGCAGGGCCTCCCTCTACGCAAAGCCTGCTTTTTACAACGGCATGGCCCAGGGGCGTAGTAACTTTTTCCGCCCCTAACTGATCTGACTAAAACCTTGAAGGCTAGACCGCACTTCTCACATAAACAAGATGTGTCTGTAACCTCATCTTGTTTTATCCGGTCTCGATACTTTTTGCTTTGGTATTGAGGTGCCATAAAAACCTCCTTCTTTCCTATTTTACCTACTTGCCATCCAATTTTATCCTATACCGCTGGCCAAATTAGTCAATTTGAATTAATGTAATTACAGAAAAAGGAGACTAATATGGATCAGAAAGAATGTGTCTTAACCAATCAGGATCAAGCGGAAAACGTCACTCATCTCTTACTCCAATTTTTAGAGCGACAAGCTAACGAGAATCCTGTGCCTACAATGGAAACTAAGAGACGGATACCTCCGTCTACTCCTCGATATTAACCACTTGCGGTTAAGCACGATTTAAAGTCGATCCACGTGGACCGGCTTTTTTTATTCTTAAAAATCGGTTAGGATACTCTTACATGACAGCCAACGAGATACGGTCCAAATTTTTAAAGTTTTTTGAGAGCCGTGGGCACGCCATTTTGCCCTCGGCCAGTTTAGTCACCACTGATGAGAGGGAGGTCACCAACTCCACCCTTTTTAACACTGCCGGTATGCAACCCCTCATTCCTTATCTCTTGGGCGAGACTCACCCTCAAGGCAAGCGCCTAGCCAGTGCTCAAAAGTGCTTGCGGACAGTAGATATTGATGACGTGGGCGACAACACCCACAACACCTTTTTTGAGATGCTCGGCAATTGGTCGCTTGGTGATTATTTTAAAGAGGAGGCTATTAAATGGAGTTTTGAATTTTTAACCTCCAAGGAGGAGGGTTTAGGTTTAGATCCTAATAGGCTTTATATTACCGTGTTTGAGGGCGATGATAACGCTCCCAGAGATGAGGAGGCTTATGAGATCTGGCAAAAGTATATGCCTAAAGAGCGGATCTATTTTATGGGTGCCAAGAGTAATTGGTGGGCGGCGGGTGATAATGGTCCTTGTGGCCCAGACACCGAGATGTTTTATGATGTTACCCCCGAGGGCTTGGGAGATTTAACTAAAGAGCAATATATTAAAGCCGATGATGAGCGCCAAGTGGTAGAGATTTGGAATGATGTCTTTATGCAGTATGAGAAGAAGGACGGCAAAGTAGTGGGGAAGTTACAAAATAATAACGTAGACACCGGCGCCGGTTTAGAGCGCTTAGCGATTATGCTCCAAGGTAAGTCTAATGTGTACGAGACCGACTTATTTGTGCCACTAATGGAGCAGATTAAAAATTTAAGCACTAATTATAATCTTAAATCGGCTCGGATTGTGGCCGACCACACTCGCGCCGCCACCTTTTTAATTAGCGATGGGGTTACTCCCTCCAACACCGATCGCGGCTACATTTTACGTCGACTTATCCGTCGCGCCGTGCGCCATGCTGATATTTTAGGTATTAATGCCGGCGAACTAACTAATTTAATCAGTACAGTGGCTAAAACTTATGAAGACGTTTACCCAGAAATAAAAAATAATCTCTCTTTAATTCAAGATGAAGTTAGGAAGGAGGAAGAGAGATTTAGAGAGACTTTAGCTAAAGGGTTAAAGGAATTTGAGAAGGGGACTGACCCATTTATTTTATTTACCTCTTACGGCTTCCCACTTGAGTTAACTAAAGAATTAGCTGAGGAAAAAGGAGTAAAAATTAATGAAAATAAGTTTTGGGCTGATATGAAGAGTCACCAAGACCTCTCGCGCGC
>CAYVQX010000006.1:13266-20861 GCA_964453715.1 uncultured Candidatus Saccharibacteria bacterium
GTTTATTATATTGGTGACTCATTGGAGAGTGCGTACTCTAAAGAATTTTGTGGTGGCCCTCATGTAGAGAACACGGGTGTTTTAGGTACGTTTAAAATCGCTAAAGAAGAAGCTGTGGCCGCCGGCATCCGCCGCATTAAAGCTGTTTTGGAGTAGTTATTCTCTTCTTATTTTTTGCCGTGGGTGATATGATTTAGGTAAATGGCGCTTTCTCTGTTTAATAAAAATAAAAATACTTTTACTGCCTTATTTGATATTGGCACTGGCTCGGTTACCGCCAGTGTTATCTCGCTCCCTAGCGACATCGATAAATCTGGTCCAACTATTGTTTGGCATTACGAGATTAAGCTCGACTTCCACACTCGGCCCGACAAGCGCCGTTTATTAAGTAAGGTTTTAGACGCCACTCAAACTGTGGCCGGAGCAATGCATCGCGATTGGCCCGAGGCTATAAACGAGGCGCACGTAGTTTTGGCCTCACCGTTTTATCGCGCCCTCACTAAAACTGTCCAATTTGAGCACGATGAGCCTTTTACTTTAAACCAAGGTTTATTAGATAAAATCCAAACCGATGAGATAGCCAAGTTTTTAGCCACCGCTAAAAAACCTTTTGCCGATTTACCACGCGACGAGGCGGTAATGCTAGAGTATCGCTTACTCTCGGTTTTAGCCGACGGCGAGTTATTAAACGAGCCTTATAAACGCGGTGTTCAAAATGTAGAATTAACCGAGTATTTAAGTCTTGGCTCGGAGGTAATTATTAAACGCTTAAAACAAATAATTATTGGCGCCGGCCATTTTAAAAAAGTTAACTTCCACTCTTATTTGCTCACCGTTGCCGCTGTTTTAGCCGCACTATATAAAGAGAACGACTTTTTAGTAGTAGACGCGGGCGGCGAGCGCACTGATGTCGGTTTGGTCCAAAATGGATTACTAATTAATCAATACTCTTTTAGCTTAAGTCCTAAACACTTGGCTCGCTTGGCCGCTCAAAAGCAATTAACCACCCGTGGTGAGGCAGCCACTCTTGTCCACCTCCATCCCGAGCACCGCTTATGGTCAGATCACAGGGGTGAGTGGTGGCGCAACTTTAAGCAGGCTTTAAGTCGTTTTGGCGCCCCGGAGGAGGCGCCCCGCCAAGTTTTTGTTGGGGCCGAGACTAATTACCAGCCTCTTTTGGCCGGTTGGTTAAAAGAGCTAGATTTTAAACCAGTTTTACTAACTCCCGACTGGCTAACTAATTGGTGCGCCGTTGCCCCTGGTGTTCAGGGGGCTAGCGAGTATAGTCCGCTGTTGGCAGCCATGTTTTTAGCTCAGGTTGCGAGCGAGGGCCCCGAGCTGTTATAATTAAACTTATTAAATATGCCTATGTCGGATATCATTAAAACCAAAAGGAGTTTAAAGGAGATTTTACCTAAAAACTCAAGCCCTATGAACAACTATCGCAACCACCTCCCACCAGAAGACGCCCCACCTCCAAGGCCAAAAAACCTAGATTGGAATCCGCGTCGCCGTTTCTCGCCTAAACTTTTAATCGGTATTGTTCTTTTAGTAGTGGTGGTTTTTGGTCTCTTTATTGTTTCTAGTACTTTTGCCAAGGTGACTGTTAATTTAACTCCTGTTCAAGGACGATTACTCCTTAATCACACCTTTGATGCTTATAGTCAGGCTCCAGACGGTGAGCTCGGCTTTAGTGTTGTCTCTGGTTTAACCGATACCGAGAAAAAGCTTGTCCCAGCCTCCGGTTCAGAAAAAGTTTCAACTAAAGCTGGTGGCACAATTATTATTTACAACAACTACGACAACAAGGTTCAAAAATTAGTTAAAAACACCCGTTTTGAGACTAAAGATGGTAAGGTTTACCGTATTACCCAAGCCGTTTCTGTCCCAGGTATGACCACTAAAGATGGACAAACGGTACCCGGTTCAGTCGAGGCTCAAGTGGTGGCTGACCAACCAGGTGCTGATTACAATATTGATTTATCAGACTTTACTGTCCCTGGTTTTAAGGGTGATCCACGTTTTGATAAATTCTACGCTCGCTCTAAAACCCCAATGACCGGCGGCTTAGTAGGGGATGTTAAAAAGGTTTCTGACGCTGATAAAGCTAAGGCTATTGCTGACCTCCAAAACACTCTCCGCGACCGGATGTTAAAAGAGGCTAAACTCCAAATTCCAGCCGGCTTCATTTTGTTTGATGATGCCTACTTCTTAACCTTTGAGGAGCAGCCACCAGTGGCAGCCGCTGGCGGCAGTAGTGACCAAGCCGAGATTGCTCTTAAGGGCACCTTCTACGGAATCTTGTTTGATCGCAAAGCCTTAAGTTATAAAGTGGCTAAAGAGCAGGTACCAGACTTTGATGGCCGCGAATTAGAGATTATGAACTTGGATGAGATTAAATTTAAGCTCCTAAACCGTGACGAGATTAAGGGTCCGCAAGTAGATAAGATCTCCTTTACCTTAGACGGTAACGCCCACTTAGCTTGGACTTTTGACGAAAAAGCCTTAATTTCTAAGCTACAAAGTGCTCCTAAGGGTAGCTATGAGAGCGTTTTCTCTCAGTTCCCAACCATTAAGCAGGCTAACCTAGTCTTCTTCCCGCCATGGATTAAATCGATTCCTAATAATGCCGATAAAATTAAGGTCGAGGTAAATTACGATAAATAAAGCCATATAAAGAGCCTAAGGCCTTGACGCTCAAGGCTCTTTCTGCTAACATATCCCAGGTATAGCTAATGCAAGATAACCAACAACAAAACCCATCCCAATTTGGGGATGGTTCAATGGTTTCTGGGGTAGTTACTGAAGCTCTACCCAATACCATGTTCCGAGTCCAACTTGCCGATGGCCACGAGATCTTATGCTACTTGGCCGGCAAGATGCGCTTACACCGGATCCGCGTATTGGTAGGTGATAAGGTTACTGTTGTCCCAGACGCTTATGGCGGCAAGGGTCGCATTACCCGCCGCGAGTAAGTTATTTTTATTTAGCTGACCAAATTTTTATTAAATCTTTATGAAGGTTCGCTCCACGATTAAAAAACGTTGCGCACAGTGCCAATTCGTCAAGCGACGCGGGCACCTTTATATTGTTTGCAAGGCTAAGCCTCGCCATAAACAAAAACAAGCTTAAATTTATATGCGTATTGCTGGTATTACCTTGCCTACTGACAAGAGAATGGAAATTGCCTTAACGGCAATTTATGGTGTTGGTCGTCCTCGCGCTAAAAAAATCTTAGACGAGGCCAAGGTTGACTGGAGCAAAAAAACTGGCGACTTAACCTCCGATGAGGAGGCTCGTCTCCGTAAGTTAATTGAGGCCGTTAAGATTGAGGGTGATTTAAAACGCGAGATCTCGGCAAACATTAAACGCTTAAAAGATATTAAAAGTTACCGTGGCTCTCGCCACGCTCGCGGTTTACCAGTCCGTGGTCAGAGGACTAAAACCAACTCCCGCACTCGTCGTGGCAACGTAAGAAAGACGATGGGCTCTGGCCGCAAGAAAGTAGAGAAGAAATAAAATAATTTTATGGGTAAAAAACGAGTTATTAAAAAAGCTGGTCAGGAGGGAGAGGGTAGCGCCCGCTCCTCTGGTAAAAGCTCCAAACGCCGTTTGGACGCTGGTGTTTTACATGTTAACGCCACCTACAACAACACCTACGTGGTCTTAACCGATGGCGAGGGTAAGGTGGTAGCCTCATCCTCCTCGGGAGCTTTAGGCTTCTCGGGCTCTAAAAAGGGGACACCTTTTGCCGCCAGTAAGGTCGGTGAGCTTTTAGCCGATAAGGCTTTAGGCTTTGGCTTAAAGGAGATCGATGTGGTCATTAGAGGCGTTGGTGCCGGTCGCGAGTCGGCTATGCGCTCCTTTGTCGCTAAGGGTATCAATATTAATACAATTAAAGACGAGACGCCGGTACCATTTAATGGTCCTAAGGCACCTCGCGCCCGCCGCGTTTAATAATAAATTATTATGAAAATCGGACCAAAATATAAAATTGCCCGGCGTTTAGGAGAGCGAGTCTTTCCTAAAACTCAAACGACCAAGTTTGTTGTTTCTGGCCCAGTTAAAAAGACTGGCCGCCGCAGCGCTTTGTCTGATTATGGTCGCCAACTTTTAGAGAAGCAGAAGGCTAAATATACTTACGGCGTTTCTGAGCGCCAGTTCGTTGGTTATGTTAATAAAGCTCGCGAGGGTCGAGGTAACCCAGCTCACGCTCTCCAACAATCTTTAGAGCGACGTTTAGATAATGTTGTTTTCCGCTTAGGATTACTCCGCTCGCGCGCTTTTGCTCGTCAAGCTGTTGCTCACGGCCACATTGTTGTTAACGGCCAAAAACTAACTATCCCATCTTACCAAGTACGTATTGGCGATAAAATTGGTATCCGCTTGGGTAGTAAAAACAATGGTATGTTCCGCGAGTTGACTGAAAAGTTGAAAGACTATCAAGCTCCTAGCTGGCTTAAGTTTAATCCTGACTTGCTAGAGGGCGAGGTAATTGCTGAACCGTTAACCACCGAGGCCGAGTTCAACCTAAATTTCAGCACCATTTTAGAGTTTTACAGCCGTGTTTAATTAAAAAATTATTATTATTTTAATAAATTAATTATGCCAGACTTCAACATCATTCTTCCGTCCAAGCCAATGGTTGTCTCTGAAGACACCTTTGTTGGCGTGTACGAGATCGAGGGTTTATACCCAGGCTACGGTCATACTTTAGGCAATTCGTTACGTCGGATTATTTTGTCGTCCTTACCGGGTTACGCTATTACCGCGGTTAAAATTGACGGCGTTGCTCACGAGTTTTCTACCATTAATGGTATTCAAGAGGATGTTATCTCAATTATTTTAAACTTAAAACGCGTTCGCTTTAAGGCTGTTGGTGACGGTGTTCACACTGCTACTATCTCGGCCAAGGGCGCAACCACCGTTACGGCTGGTGACATTAAAGTCTCCGGCGATATGGAGGTAATTAACAAAGACCAAGTTATTGCTCACTTAACCGATAAAAGCGCTAGTTTAGAGGTAGAGTTAACAATTGAAAAAGGTTTAGGTTATGTACCTAAAGAGACGTTACAAAAAGACAAGGTTGATATTGGCACAATTAACGTTGATGCTATTTTTACCCCGATCCGCCGTGTACACTACGAGGTAGAGCAAATGCGTGTTGGTAACCGCACTGACTATAACCGCTTGCGCTTAAGCCTTGAGACTGACGGTATTGTCTCGCCACGCGAGGCCTTAGAGCAATCTATCGCCATTATGATTAATCAACTTAAAGCTATTGTTGGTTTTAAGGAGGATGATATCCCAGAGCGTTTGACCTCAACTGCCACTGATGATAAGGTCGAGGTAAGCGCCGATAAAAAAGATCCTGATGCTTTAAAAACTCGCATTGAGGACTTAGAGCTCTCACCTCGCACTGTTAAAGCTTTAGCAGCTGGCAGTATCCGCACTGTTGGTGGTCTAGCCAAAAAGCGCGAGGCTGATTTAGACGAGATCGACGGCTTAGGCGACAAGGGTATTCAAGAGATTAAACGAGCTTTGTCTAACTTTGGTTTAACCCTTAAAGAAGACTAAAAATATTTATGTTACATCACCGCTCAACTAGTAAATTAGGTCGCGAGACCAACCAGCGCACGGCTCTCTTGCGCGGTTTAGCGGTGTCGCTTATTAAGCACGGTCGGATTAAAACCACCGAGGCTAAGGCTAAGGCTCTACGACCATTTGTGGAGAAGTTGGTAACTAAGGCTCGCGAGGGTAAGTTGGGGAGTGATCGCTTGGTTATTTCTCGCTTGGGTCAAAAAACTGCCGCTTATAAATTAATTAAGGAGATCGCTCCGCGCTTTAAGGGTCGGGCTGGTGGTTATCTCCGGATTATTAAGATTAGCTCGCGTCGAGCTGACGCCGCCGCGGAGGCCTTAATTGAGTTTGTTGCCTAATATTTATATGACTGAACACATTATTGATGCTAAAGGTAAAACAATTGGTCGCGTCGCCGCGGCGGCGGCTTTGGCTTTGCGTGGTAAAAATGACCCAGCTTTCCGCCCACACGTTTTACCAACAACTAAAGTTACCATTATTAACGCTAGCGAGTTAAAAATTGCTGCTACCAAATTAACCGGTAAGGTTTATCGCCGCCACACTCATTATCCGGGTGGTGAGAAGTTTGAGACCTTAACCGAGCTAATTGCCAAAAAAGGTCATGGCGAGGCTATCCGTCGCGCTATCCGCGGGATGTTGCCACCAAACCGTTTACGCCCATTAATGCTCAAGCGCCTAACTATTAAAGCCTAAATTTTATGTCTACCTCTACTAAATATTTTGAAGGAGTTGGTCGCCGCAAAGAAGCGGTTGCTCGTGTCCGCTTAATCTCGGCCGCAAAAACTACTCATACCGTTAATGGTAAAAGCTTAAAAGATTATTTTAAACTACCTTCTTTAATTGAGATGGTTACTCGACCTTTAGAAATTGCTAAATCGGCCGAGCACTTTACTGTTTCAATCCAAGCTAAGGGTGGCGGCATTGCCTCCCAAGCTGATGCCGCAGCTTTAGGCTTAGCTCGTGCTTTAACTAAAGCTGACACCTCTCTCCGCACTACCTTAAAGAAAGAAAAATTGTTGGCCGTGGATGCTCGTCAAAAGGAACGCCGCAAGTTCGGTTTGAAGAAAGCTCGCAAGGCGCCTCAGTGGTCGAAGCGCTAACGCTTTACCAACAACTTATTTTGTCTCGACTTTATGTCTAAACCTCATAAAGATGATCTAGAGTTTGAACCAACCGAAGAGAGTGGCGAAGAAATAACTCAAGCTGATAAACTTAAATCTTTAAGAACAGAGCTTAAGGACTCTCAAACCAAAGCCGCTGAGTATTTAGCTGGTTGGCAACGAGCCAAAGCTGATTACTTAAATCTCCAAAAAACTGAGTCTGAATTGCGTAGTCAATCTTTAAAACTAGGGAGTGAGCGAGTCCTTTTAGACCTCCTTACGGTAGCTGATAGCTTTGACCTCGCCATGAGCAATAAAACTGCTTGGGAGGAGGCCCCCGCTAATTGGCGGACTGGTGTAGAGTATATTTATAACCAGTTGCAAAATATTTTCCGTGATTATAATTTAGAAGTAATTAACCCACCACCAGGCGCTGACTTTAATCCCGAGTATCATCACGCCATTGGGACAATCCCAATAACAAATAACTTTAGCTCGGGACAAGTAGCAAGTGTGGCCCAAAAGGGTTATAAATTAGGAGAGAAGATTATTAGACCAGCCCAAGTAAAAACATATGAGTAAAATTTTAGGTATTGATTTAGGAACAACTAACTCGGCGATGGCCGTAGTAGAAGGCGGCGCGCCTAAAATTGTAGAGAATAGTGAGGGTAATCGCACCACCCCCTCAATTGTGGCCGTGTCTAAGGCCGGTGAGCGTTTGGTCGGTTTACTAGCTAAACGCCAAGCAATTACTAACCCTAAAAATACTATTTACGGTATTAAGCGTTTAATGGGTCACAAATTTACTGACCCTCATGTCCAAAAAGATAAAAATCTTGTTCCTTATGAGATTGAAGCGTCTGAAGATGGGGGAGTAAAAGTTAAACTAAACGA
>CAYVQX010000006.1:20961-23491 GCA_964453715.1 uncultured Candidatus Saccharibacteria bacterium
AAGCTTAAGCGCGACGCGGAAGCTAAGTTGGGTGAGAAAATTGAGGAGGCAGTAATTACTGTGCCGGCCTATTTTGACGACTCGCAACGCAAGGCCACTAAAGACGCTGGCGAGATTGCCGGTTTTAAAGTCCGCCGGATTATTAACGAGCCGACTGCCGCCGCTTTGGCTTATGGTTTAGATAAAAAGAAAGATGAGAAGGTGGTGGTTTATGACTTTGGCGGTGGAACTTTTGACGTCTCGGTATTAGATATTACTGGTGGTGACACCGATAAAAGCGTGGAGGTTAAATCAACTGATGGTGACTCGCATATGGGCGGTGAGGATATTGATCAAAAAATTATTACATGGATTGGTGAGGAATTTAAAAAAGAGTCAGGTATTGATATCACTAAAGATGAGTTAGCTCTCCAGCGCTTAAAAGAGGCCGCCGAGAAGGCTAAGCACGAGCTCTCTACCGTAACCGAGAGTGAAATTAATATCCCATTTATTACCTCTGACGCCTCGGGTCCACGCCACCTCTTACTTAAACTCTCACGCGCCAAACTAGAGGAGTTAGCTCGAGAATATATTGATCGCTCAATTGAGATTACAAAGAAAGCAGTGACCGCCTCGGGTTACCAATTAAGCGAGATCAATGAGATTATTTTAGTGGGTGGTCAAACTCGTATGCCAGCTATTCAACAAGCGGTTAAAAACTTGTTTGGCAAAGAGCCTAACTTATCTATTAATCCTGATGAGGTGGTGGCTTTGGGCGCCGCGGTACAAGCCGGCATCTTCCAAGGGGATGTTAAAGATGTTCTCCTCTTAGATGTCACACCTCTCTCCTTGGGAATTGAAACCATGGGTGGGGTAGCCACTAAATTGATTGATAAAAACACCACTATCCCAACCTCTAAATCACAAATCTTCTCTACTGCCGCCGACAATCAAACTCAAGTAGAGATCCACATTGTTCAAGGTGAGCGCGAGATGGCTGCCGACAACAAAACTCTTGGCCGCTTTATTTTAGACGGTATACCACCAGCCCCGCGCGGCATGCCTCAAGTAGAAGTAACTTTTGACCTTGATGCTAACGGTATCCTCTCGGTTAAAGCCAAAGATAAAGCGAGCGGTAAAGAGCAGTCAATTAGAATTGAGGCCCAATCAAGCTTGTCTAAAGAAGATATTGAGCGGATGAAAGCAGAAGCCGAGGCCCACGCCGCCGAGGATAAACAAAAGCGTGAGTTAGTGGATGCTAAAAATTTGGCCGAGCAACTTGTTTACACTAGTGAGAAGTCGTTAAACGACGCCGGTGAGAAAGTGCCAGCAGAAGTTAAGACTGAAATTGAGGCTAAAATTACTGATCTAAAAAAGGTAAAAGATGGTAGTGATTTAGCGGCGATTAAAACTGCCACCGAGGAATTATCTAAAAACTTATCTAAAATTGGTGAGGCCATGAATAAAGCCACGGGGGAACAAAAGCCGCCAGAGAATCCAGAGGGTAATGTGCGTGATGCCGAGACTAATAGCTAAAAAATAATTAAACAAAATGAAAGATTATTACCAAATCTTAGGCGTTGATAAAAAAGCATCCAAGGAGGAGGTAAAAAAAGCCTTCCGCAAATTGGCTCATCAATACCATCCCGATAAAAAAGGCGGGGATGAGGCTAAATTTAAAGAGGTTAATGAGGCTTACCAAGTTCTCTCCGATGACTCTAAACGGGCCCAGTATGATCAGTTTGGATCAACTGGTGGCTTTGGAAATAATAATGACTGGGGCTTTTCAGGCTTTTCCGCCCAAGGCGGACCAGCCTCGGGCTGGGACTTTAGCAACTTTGCTGGCGGTCAGGAGATGCAATTTGATTTTGGTGATATCTTTAGCAATATCTTCTCGGGTGGGAGCGGACGCGCTAGGCGCGGCCGCGATATCTCGGTAGACATTGAGCTACCATTTGCCGACAGTATTTTTGGCACCGAGCGAACAATGCTTATTAGTAAAGTGGGGACTTGTGACACCTGTAAGGGTAGTGGTGGTGAGCCCGGCACCACTACTAAAACCTGCCCCGAGTGTAACGGCAAGGGCAAAATCCGCGAGACCCGTCGCTCATTTATTGGTACCTTTACCAGTATGAGTGAGTGTACCAAGTGTCATGGCCGCGGCACTATCCCCGAGAAGGCTTGTAAAACTTGTGACGGCGCCGGTGTTTTAAAAAAGAGTGAGGAGATAAAAGTAATGATCCCAGCTGGGATTGAAAACGGCGAGATGATCCGCCTCTCGGGCCGAGGCGAAGCTATTAGTAATGGCCCCGCCGGTGACTTGTATGTCAAAATCCACGTGGAGAAAGATAAAGTCTTTACTCGTGAGGGTGATAATTTAAAAATGGATTTAAACATCAAGCTAACCGACGCTCTCTTGGGCGGTCACTATAAAATTAAAACTCTAAGCGGGGAATTAGATTTAAAAATCCCAGCTGGTATCTCGGCCGGTGAGCTCTTGCGAGTTAAAGGTGAGGGAGTGGGGGCTAAAGGTAGCAAACGCGGTGACTTG
>CAYVQX010000007.1:0-12641 GCA_964453715.1 uncultured Candidatus Saccharibacteria bacterium
ACCGATAATGGCCGGACTTTTAATTATCAAAAATATTTAGCCAAAGATGGGGTCTTTTTTACTTTAGAGCGACCGGTAATTAGCGCCTTACCAAGCACTGGCGGCTCTGCCGTGCTTAAAAGTTTATTTAAACTTAAAGCTTGGTTTACGGGTCGATTACAAATTTTATTACCCGAGCCCGAGAGCTCGTTAATGGCTGGCTTATTAGTGGGCGAGCAGCAGTCGTTGGGCGACGAGTGGAACAATCGTTTTAGGGCGGCCGGCCTCTCTCATATTGTGGTGCTCTCGGGTTACAACCTCTCGGTGGTGGCGGAGAATGTGCTCCGCTTGGCCAACTTATTTTTAGCTCGTAATTTAAGTTTATTTACCGGCGCGGTGGGTATAATTGCCTTTGCCGCGATGGCGGGTGGCGGCGCGGCCGTAGTCCGCGCCGCTTTAATGGCTTTAATCGCCTTGTTGGCTCGTTATACTGGTCGAGTTTATCAGGCTACTTTAGCTTTAGTAGCGGCTGGTTTAGTGATGATTTTATGGAATCCGCTAACCTTAAGATATGACCTTGGCTTCCAACTCTCCTTCTTGGCCACTTTAGGTGTAATCCACGGCCCGCCACTTTTGGCCCCTTACTTCCACAAACTAACTGATCGTTTTGGTTTAAAAGAAGTTTTACTCACCACGCTCTCGGCTCAAATCATTGTTTTACCTTGGATTTTATACACCACTGGCAATTTATCTTTAATTGCTTTGCCGGCCAACTTATTAGTTTTGCCCGCGGTGCCGGTTACTATGTTGGTGGGATTTTTAACCGTTTTTATCTCACCGCTCGCTTTTGTTACCCATTTTTTGTTGGCCTACATTTTATTAATCGTTAAACTGGCGGCCTCGCTCCCTGGCGCCGCTTTTATTATTAATCAATTTCCACTCGGGCTAACTATTATTTGCTACGTGGGTATTTTTTATTGGGCTTATGTAAAAAATAAAAAACCGGCTCCCCAAAAGGGCGGAGCCGGCGTAAGTTCTCAACTGATTTAGTGCATAATCACCGCTTTAAGTTTAGCCACGCCTTGATCGGCAATGCCCAACTTGCGAGCGGCGGCAAACGAGATGTCTAAGTCGCGATGACGGACAAAGGGTCCGCGATCTTTGACTATAACCACTTGAGATTTACCATTTTCAGGATTGGTCAGTTTGACCTTGGTCCCAAAGGGTAATTCCTTGTGAGCGGCTAGCTCAGGGTTGTTGGCGTCAAAAATCTCGCCATTAGCCATTTGTTTGCCATTGAAGTTGTCGCCCGGCCCGCCATAATGACTAGCCATCATGACAACTTCTCGCACTTCCCCAGTTGCTATGTGACCGCTCATCTCTCTAGTTGGCGGACCAATTAAAGAGAGAGCGACCAAAATCAAAGACCCACTCAATCATCTCTCCTCGGTCTTGTCGACTAAACACAGATTAGCCTCCAAACCCGGACGACTTTTCAAGAAAAAGTCGTAAACTTCCCAAACTCATCCACACTTATTTTAACCTTGTTTTGATATACTGTCAAATATGCTGATTTGGCTTAAGCGTCATTGGCGAGAACTGGCACTTTTAACCTTAATTTTGTTGGTAGCTTTGGTGTGGTGGCAGGTTTTTAATGCACAGCCAACCTTGCTTAAGGTGGTGTTTTTAGATATTGGTCAGGGAGATAGTATTTATATTGAGGCGCCCAACGGTAATCAAGTGTTAATTGATGGTGGGCCCGGGCGACAAGTATTGCGTGCTTTAGGTAGTGTTATGCCTTGGTATGATCGCTCGCTTGATGTGGTTATTGCCACTCACCCAGACGCTGATCATATTGGCGGTTTACCATCGGTGTTAGAGCGTTATCAGGTGGCAGCAGTTATGGATAACGGCCAGCCATCTAACACTGGCACTTACAGGGCGTGGCAGGCGGCGGTGGCCGCGGAGGTTAAAGACGGCGCGCAATATCTACGCGCTCGCCGGGGCGAGCGCTTTAATTTGGGCGCCGGTATTAGTTTAGATATTTTATATCCTTACGATACGCCGACTGGTAAAGATACCAACGACGGCTCAATTGTGGCGCGTTTAACTTACGGCTCACAAGCTTTTATACTAACTGGCGATGCCACTATTAAAGTGGAGCAACAATTATTAATTGCTAAAACTTTACTCTCGGCCCAAGTACTTAAGGCTGGCCACCATGGCTCTAAAACCTCCTCCTCGCCAGCGTTTATTAAAGCGGTCTCACCAATTTACGCCATTATCTCGGCTGGTAAAAATAATCGTTATGGCCATCCACATCAAATTACCCTAGATAATTTAAAAGCGGCTCAAGCCCAAATTTTACGCACCGACGAGGAGGGGAGTATTGTTTGCTTAAGTAGCCAGAATGTAACAACTTGTCGTGGCTCTGCATTATAATTGGCAAGAGGGGTCGAAATAATATAAGCTAATTATATAGGGTGCCCCGCCCTGGGCTACGGGGCGGGGCTTTCCCCTCCAAAAACACTATTTATGTCTGATGAACAACTTTTAGCCGCCTCTTTAAGTCAACCCGCCTTGTTTAGCGAGCTAGTTGCTCGTTATGAGAAGCCGTTTTTAAATAAAATCATCCGGATGTTGGGTGATAAAGATGAGGCCGAGGATATTGTGCAAGAGACTTTTGTAAAAATTTATATCCAAGGTCACCGCTTTACCGATCAAGGTGAGAACTCTTTTAGAGCTTGGGCTTATACAGTTTTAATTAGAACCGCTCTATCTTACTTGAGGAAGGTTAAGCGTGAGCGCTTGGCCACTGTTCATTTAGACAATGAATTAATTGAGGCCCTGGCCGATAAAAGCAATGCCTTTGATTTATACGCGCTTAAAGATGAGATCCTCTCGGTGCTCTCGCGCTTGCCTGGGGCGGTTAGACGGATTTTAAGCTTGCGCTTTTTAGAGGGTTTAACTTACGAGGAGATCGCCGCCGAGGAGGGGGTAAGTGAGGGTGCGGTGCGGACTAGACTCTCTCGTGCTCGACGAGAGTTTGAAAAAGTGAGATTAGAACTAGAACCATAACTTTATATGACTTACGCTAATCCTAATTTAAATAATGAGGTTTTAACGCGAGTGCGGTTTATTTATCAACTCCGTCGCTTAAGCTCGCCACTAGTAGTTAAAACTGTTTGTCTCGCTGGCTTAATGGGAGCCACAGCCTTACAGGTCTCGGTATTAAATGTTATTGCCAATAGTCCTAGCCCCGCTCATCCAGAGGCTTTTTACTCCTTTGCTTATAATGCCTTCTCTAATACTGGTTGGTTGGTGCGCTTAACTGTGTTTGGTCTAATGTTTTTATTGGGTTGGTTGGTGGGTGACGCGTGGAAAAACTTTAAACTTGGGCGTTTTGTGCCGGCTCGGCCCCGCTTCTCGTTAAACCTCTTCCGATTTTAAAAAACAAAAAATCCCCGAGACACGGGGATTTTTTAATTAGCTGATTTTGAGGGTGAGGTGCTTATTCTTCTTTAAGCAGTTGGTGCAGATTTTAATCCGACCACCAGATGGTAAAGAGGCCCATTGGAGATTGGGTTGCTTGCGGGTCTTGCCCGTGGGGTTAAACTTGGTGGCGCGGATCCGGTTGGAGTACTTGCCAGCCACGATGCTCCCCTTGCTACAGATTGGACAGATTTTCATAAATTAGCCTCCAAATGCTATCATATAATCCTAATTATGCAAGTTGATCTCATTTTCTCAATTTTAGTGCTTATTATGTCGGTGGTTATACACGAGGTGGCGCACGGCGCGGTGGCCGGCTTACTTGGTGACCCCACAGCCCGCTTGTCTGGGCGCCTAACTCTTAACCCGTTTAAACACTTAGATTTATTTGGCTCAATTATTATCCCCGCCGCGATGGCTTTAATGGGTGGGCCGGTGTTTGGCTGGGCTAAACCAGTACCTTATAACCCGTACAACCTTAAGGTGGCTTGGGGTGAGGCCGCGGTGGCCGCGGCCGGTCCGGCCTCTAACTTATTAATTGCTCTCTTTTTTAGCGCTCTCTTCCGCGCTGGCTTAGTAATGAGTTGGTTTGGTGAGAGCGCGGTAAGTTTGGTGTTAGGGATTATTTTTATCAATATTATTTTGGCGGTGTTTAATTTAATCCCTGCGCCACCTTTAGACGGCTCTAAAATCTTGTTTAATTTTTTACCCTACCAGTGGCGTGGGGTAGAGCAGTGGTTTAATCGCTACCAACTAATTTTAATTGTAGTCATTGTCTTATTTGTTGGTGCTATCATCACCCCCATCTCCTCCTTTATCTTCACCCTCCTCACCGGCCTCGCGGGGTAATATTGACTTTTTGAAAGATTTGTGATAGATATTGATCTAGGTAAGGTCATCCAGATAAAAATGTCTGGGTAAAATTAGGAAAGGAGATCTTTATGTCGAGCCAAGAAGAGTCAATCCGGACCGCCATCAATCGTATCCTGGGGGGGGCAAAAATTTGATCCCCATGATGACAATAATCTTGAGATGGAACCTGTGGGCCCTAACGACAAAGTGATCTTTGTTCTCGAGGATCATCTTTGTCGGGATTTATTCCGCTTTATGACCGCCGAGATCATAAGGTTGGATGACGAAATTGGTGGCCGATCCAGATCCCTCAATGATCAGAGTACGATCGGCGAAAAGCGTGCCATCGAAAATGACTTCTTGAAAGCAAAGCGGAGGATAGAGGTCTTGGCGAATATCTTTTGGGGTATGGTCAAGGAGTTACATCAACACCACGACCTCTACAACTACCCGGGCCTAAGTTTGCGTTCTGGCTGGCAGGTGGTGGCGCCGGCTCCTCGTGGACGATCGATTTTTGATCTTTTGAATCTTGGGCCGGGATTTAACCCCGATCCGGAAGACAACGATTTTTAGATGTAAAGGTTACCTTTGGGCCTGCTCGCTTCGTGCGAGCAGGCCTTTTCTTTTGGCTCAATTTGCATAATTTGGCAATATATATTAGAGTATTCGCGTTATGCCAACCATTAATCAGTTAGTTAAACGTCGCCGCCGCTCCTTGGTTAAAAAGTCCAAGTCGGTAGCTTTGGCTAAAAGTTTTAACGCGCTTAAAAACGCGCCTATTTATCACCCGTCGCCATTTAAACGAGGGGTGTGTTTACAGGTTAAAACCACTACGCCTAAAAAGCCTAACTCGGCTCTCCGTAAGATTGCCCGTGTTCGCTTAACTAACGGTATGGAGGTAACCGCTTATATCCCTGGTATGGGTCACAACTTACAAGAGCACTCGGTGGTAGTAATCCGCGGTGGTCGTGTTAAAGACTTGCCAGGCGTACGTTATCACATTGTCCGTGGTGTGCTTGATGCCTCGGGTGTAGACAAGCGCCGCCAAGGCCGCTCGCTCTATGGTGCCAAGCGTCCTAAAGAAGCTAAAAAATAATATTTTAAATTATGCGCCGACCAGTTAAACAACGTCGACAGACTTTACCTGACCATACTTACAACTCCATGCAAGTGGCTAAGCTTGTTAATTACATTATGGAGCGGGGCAAAAAAAATGTTGCTCGCTCGATTGTCTATGGTGCTTTTGATAAGATTAAGGAGACCAAGGCTGATCCAATTGAGACCTTAGAGATGGCCATCCAAAATGTGGGCCCCCAAATGGAGGTGCGCTCGCGCCGCGTAGGCGGCGCTAACTACCAAGTGCCACACGAGGTACGCCCAGAGCGTCGCTTGGCTTTGGCTTATCGTTGGATTATTGCCGCGGCTCGTAGTGGTAAGGGTAAGCCAATGCAAGATCGTTTAGCCACCGAGCTTTTGGCCGCGGCTAAAAACGAGGGTGAGGCTGTAAAGAAGCGTGAGAACGTCCACAAAATGGCCGAGGCCAACCGCGCCTTTGCTCACTTCGCTTGGACTAAAAAATAAAGTTCGTTTAACAAGTTTATTTAACTTAGATGGAAAAAGAAATTTCTTTAGATAAAGTACGCAATTTTGGTATTATCGCGCACATTGATGCTGGTAAAACTACCACTAGTGAGCGCATTTTGTATTACACCGGTCAGTCACATAAAATTGGTGAGGTGCATGACGGTGAGACGGTCACCGACTGGATGGAGCAAGAGCGCGAGCGCGGTATTACTATTACTGCCGCCGCTATTACTTGTTTTTGGAACAAGACCGACGCACCAGATCAGAGCAACAAGCATCGTTTTAATATTATTGATACCCCAGGTCACATCGACTTTACCGTAGAGGTTAAGCGCTCCATGCGTGTGTTAGACGGCGCGGTGGTGGTGTTTGACGGTGTGGCGGGAGTAGAGCCACAGTCTGAGACCAACTGGCGTTACGCCGATGAGGCCGCCGTACCACGCTTGTGCTTTATTAATAAATTAGACCGAACTGGCGCCTCGTTTGAGCGCTCGTATGACTCTATCTTAGATCGTTTAAGTAAAAAGGCTGTAAGGATGCAGATCCCATGGGGTGAGGAGGATGATATGAAGGGGGTAGTCGATTTAATGAAGATGAAGGCTTACACCTTTGAGGGTGAGATGGGTAATAAGGTAGTAGAGCAAGAGATCCCTGCTGAGTTACAAGCTGATGCTAAAAAGTATCATGATGAGTTAGTTGAGCGGATTGTAGAGCATGATGATGCCGCCATGAACGCTTACTTAGAGGGTAAGATCCCAGAGTTGCCTGAGCTTAAAAAAATTCTTCGTCACGCGGTAGTTAATAATAAAATCTTCCCAGTGTTTACTGGTACCGCTCTTAAAAACAAGGGTGTGCAGTTGGTGCTTGATGCAGTAGTAGATTACTTGCCATCGCCACTTGATTTGCCACCGGTTAAAGGTATTGACCCACGCACTGGCGAGGAAATTGAGCGCCATGCTACCGAGCAAGAGCCCTTCTCGGCTTTAGCTTTTAAACTCCAAGCCGATCCGTTTGTGGGTCAGCTCACCTTCTTCCGAGTTTATTCTGGCTCGGTGGAGGCTGGTTCTTACATTTACAACTCGTCTGCCGATGAGAAGGAGCGCTTAGGCCGTATTGTCCGCTTGCAAGCCGATAAACGCGAGGAGGTTAAAAAGGTTTATGCCGGTGAGATTGCCGCCGCTGTTGGCTTAAAGAGTGCTAAAACCGGTCACACTCTCTGTGATGAAGATAATCCAATTATTTTAGAAGGTATTAAGGTACCAGAGCCGGTGGTAGAGATGCGTATTGAGCCTAAGACTAAAGCCGACCAAGAGAAGATGGGCTTGGCGCTTAAAAAACTCTCTGATGAGGATCCAACCTTTAGGATTAAAACTGATCCAGAAACAAGTGAGACTATTATTGCTGGTATGGGCGAGCTCCACTTAGAGATCTTGGTTGATCGTATGAAGCGCGAGTTTGGTGTGGAGGCCTCCACTGGCAAGCCACAAGTGGCTTATCGTGAGACGATTATGGGTGAGGCCGAGGCCGAGTATAAATACATTAAACAAACTGGTGGTCGCGGTCAGTACGGTCACGTTAAACTTAAGATCAAACCGCTTGAGCCTCTAACCGAGGAGCAAGAGAAGAAGATGCCTAAAAACATTTCTCGCGAGGAGGGCTTTGAGTTTATTAACAACATCAAGGGCGGTATTATCCCTAACGAGTATATCCCAGCGGTAGAGAAGGGTGTTAAAGAGGCGATGCAACGTGGTATCCTCGCCAACTTTGAGATGGTTAATGTCTCGTGTGAGCTCTTCTACGGTTCTTACCACGATGTGGACTCGTCGGAGATCGCCTTTAAACTAGCGGCGTCAATGGCCTTCCAAGAGGCGGCTCAAAAGGCTCGTCCAGTACTCCTTGAGCCAATTATGCGCGTAGAGGTAGTTGTACCAGAGAAGTTTATGGGTGATATTACTGGTAACCTCTCGGGTAAGCGAGGTCAAATTGAGAGCATGGAGGATCGCCATGGCTTAAAAGTAATCCACGCCAAGGTACCACTCTCGGAGATGTTTGGTTATGTTACCAACTTGCGCTCGATGACCGAGGGTCGTGGTAACTTTACGATGGAATTTGCCGAGTATGCGGTAATCCCACAAAACGTCGCCGCCGACATCATCGCCTCGCGTAAATAATTTTAAACAAACCAAAAAATCCCCGAGAGGGGATTTTTTTGGTATAATCTGAATAATGCAAACTAATCGGGGGTTTATACAACTCTTGGGCCCAATTTTAATCATTATCGCCATTGGTGTGGGTGGTTATATTTACTACCAACAAAATTATCATAAACCAGTTACTCCTGCGCCAACTCAACCGGTGGCTTGCACTGCCGAGGCTAAAATTTGCCCCGATGGCTCCGCTGTCGGCCGCACCGGCCCCAACTGTGAGTTTGCTCAGTGTCCTAACTTAACTAAATAGGCCCTAAACTTGACGCCCTTAGGTAATCTGCTATTATATAGCCACGCGAATTTTGCGTGTTTTTTATTGTTAAACCTGCCTCGGCCCATGGCCGACTGGCCTGGATTACAAATTTATTAGTTTTAATTACATAGATAAATTATATGGCAGAAGCTTTTGATCGCAGTAAGCCGCACATGAACGTGGGCACCATCGGCCACGTTGACCACGGCAAGACTACTTTAACCGCCTCCATCCTCCATGTCTTAGACATGAACAAGGATAAAGGCTACGGCGCCCGTGTTGAGGGTGTTGATGGTATTGATAACGCGCCTGAGGAGAAGGCTCGTGGTATTACGATTGCTCTTCACCACTCCGAGTACTGGACTCCTAAGCGCCACTACGCCCACGTAGACGCTCCAGGTCACGCCGACTACATTAAAAACATGATCACCGGTGCCGCTCAAATGGATGCCGCTATCATTGTAGTAGCCGCCACTGATGGTTTAATGCCACAAACTCGTGAGCACGTACTCCTTGCTCGTCAGGTTGGTGTACCTAAGTTGGTTGTCTTCTTAAACAAGTGCGACATGGTTGATGATGCTGAGCTTATTGACTTAGTTGAGGAGGAGGTCCGCGAGTTACTTGAGAAGAATGGTTACGATGGTAAAAACGTCCCAGTTATCCGTGGCTCGGGCCTTAAGGCTCTTGAGGCTAAGAGTGCTGATGATGAGTATGCCAAAAAGGTTTTGGAGCTCATTGATACCTTAGACTCTTATCTCCCTGACCCAGTTCGTGAGGTAGATAAGCCATTCTTAATGCCAGTAGAGGACATCTTCTCTATTGAGGGTCGTGGTACGGTAGTAACTGGTCGTATTGAGCGCGGTAAGGTAAAGGTAGGTGAGGAAATTGAGATCGTTGGTCTTAAAGACACCACCAAGACCACCATTACCGGTATTGAGATGTTTAACAAGCAACTTGAGGAGGGTATGGCTGGCGATAACGCTGGTATCCTCTTGCGCGGTCTTAAGAAGGAGGACATCACTCGTGGTCAAGTTTTGGCCAAACCGGGTTCTATTACTCCTCACTCTGAGTTTACCGCTGAGGTGTACATTCTTTCCAAGGAGGAGGGTGGTCGCCACACACCGTTCTTTACTGGCTACAAGCCTCAATTCTACGTCCGCACCACTGACGTTACCGGTGAGGTAACCTTAGATGAGAGCGTGAAGATGGTTATGCCTGGCGACACTGTAACCTTTAAGGTTAAGTTGGTAGCTCCAGTGGCTATTGAGGAGAAGCAGCGCTTTGCTATCCGCGAGGGTGGTAAGACTGTAGGTGCTGGTGTTGTAACTAAAATTATCGCCTAAATTTCTTCTAAAAGACGATTATTAAAAATTATGACTGAGACCAAATCCAAAACTTCCGCCCAAGGCGGATCGGCCTCGGGCCGAAAAAAAGCTAAGACCGGTGAGGCGGCCGATGCGGCCAAGCTCCGGATCCGTGTCTCAGCTTATGAAAACAAGATTCTTGACGCTAGCGTTAAGCAGATCTTGGATACGGCGCTCCGTTATGACGGCAAGGTAGAGGGTCCGGTACCTTTGCCAACTGAGATTAAAAAGTACACTGTTAACCGGGCTAGTTTCATCGATAAAAATTCTCGAGAGCAGTTTGAGATGCGAGTTCACAAGCGCTTGCTCGACATTTTAAATCCGTCGGCCAAGATCGTGGAGAGCTTAACCAACTTAAACTTGCCCTCGGGCGTTAATATCGACGTAAAAATGATTTAAACCAATTCTGTCGGACTGTCTGGACGATACTCCTGACCCGGCAAGCTACACTTTATGAAATACATGTTGGCCAAAAAAGAAGCGATGACCCAAGTCTTTGACGAGGCGGGTCGTGTCCGCCCAGCAACCATCCTATCTGCTGGTCCTTTAACGGTGACCCAAAAAGGTGTTGGCTCGTATCAGGTTGGCTATGGCGAGAAGAAGTCCTCTCGCGTTAACAAGGCTCAGCGCCATCTCTCACCTAAAGAGGGTTTTGGTTTTGAGTTTTTGCGATCGGTTAAAGCCGATGCCATGGGGGAGGTGGGGAGTGTTATTGACGCCTCCATCTTCACCCCAGGTGAGAAGGTAAAAGTCTCGGCTGTATCTAAGGGTAAGGGCTTCCAAGGTGTGGTTAAGCGTCACGGCTTTAAGGGTGGTCGCCGTACTCACGGTCAAAAACACTCCGAGCGTGAGCCGGGTTCAATTGGCGCCACTGGTCCACAGCGCGTGTTTAAGGGTATCCGTATGGCCGGCCGGATGGGTGGCGATAGGGTAACTGTCTCTAACTTGGAGATTATTCAAGTTAATCCAGAGGCTAAATTAATTTTGGTCGCGGGTGCTGTCCCTGGTCGCCGCGGTACTTTAGTGGAGATCAAGTCTAAATAATTTTATGGAAACGGTAATCTACAATCAGGCAGGTAAAAAGGCTGGCGACTATAAATTAGATGAGGCGCTCTTTGGCTTGCCGTGGAATGCCGATCTTATTTACCAAGTTAAAACCGCTTTGGAGGAAAATGCTCGACCAACTGTTGCTCACGCTAAGGGTCGTGGCGAGGTCCGAGGTGGTGGTAAAAAACCATGGAAGCAAAAAGGTACTGGCCGCTCTCGTCATGGCTCGATCCGCTCACCAATTTGGAAGGGTGGTGGTGCTACTCATGGTCCTAACAAGGAGAAAAAGTTTGGTCAAAAAGTTAATAAAAAAATGAAGACCAAAGCTCTTTACACCTTGCTCTCGCGCAAGTTCCGCGATGGCTTGGTGGTGTTGGTAGACGAGTTGGATCTTAAAACTCCTAAAACCAAAACAGCGGCCACAGCTTTACAAGCTTTAGCTAAGTCAACAAAAGCGGAGACCTTGGCCTACAAGACTGGTAAGCGCACTTTAGTTTTAACGCCGAGCATGAGCGAGGGGGTTAAAAAGAGCTTCCGCAATCTGCCATCGGCCTTAGCGATCCCGGCTAGCGAGTTAAACTTACTTAACTTGTTAACCTATAAACATTTGGTAATTATTAATCCAGATGAGACTATTACCAAGTTAAAGAGTCGCTCTGTTAAATCTGCTAAATAATCTTTATGACTAAAACGACTATCATTAAACCAGTAATTACTGAGAAGGCGACTCTCCTCCAGAGTGGCGCTAACCCAGTGTACGCTTTTATGGTGGCCGCTCATGTAACTAAGCCAGAGGTGCTAAAAGCGGTTAAGGCTAAATATAACGTCTCGCCACTTAAGGTGACGATAGTTAATTTGCCTCGCAAAAAAACTTATAATCGTCGCAAACCTGGGTTTAGGCCGGCCAAGCGCAAGGCTTTAGTCTTTTTACCGGCTGGTAGCACAATTAATTTGGCCTAAATTTTATGAAGCACTACAAACCTAAAACTAAATCTCTCCGCAACACGGTCTCCATTAATTACCGTGAGCACTTAACCGCTAGTGAGCCTCACAAGGCTTTAACTTACGGTCGCAAGCGCCATGTTGGTCGTGATAACGCTGGTCGGATCTCTACTCGTCACAAGGGTGGTGGTCACAAGCGCCTCTTCCGAGTGGTTGATTTTAAATACAATAAGTTTGAGATCCCAGCTAAGGTAGAAACAGTAGAGTACGATCCTAATCGCTCTGGTTTTATTGGTTTGGTAGTTTATGCCGATGGTGAGCGCCGTTACCATCTCTTACCTAAGGGCCTTAAGGTGGGCGACACTTTTGTAGCCTCAGCCGAGGCGCCAGTTAAAGCTGGTAATCGCTTACCACTTAAAAAGATTCCATCCGGTACTTTTATTTATAACATTGAGTTAAAGCCACAAGGTGGTGCCAAGTTGGTGCGCTCGGGTGGCTCGTTTGCCGAGGTATTGGCCAACGACGCTGGTTACACTAGTGTTAAAATGCCATCCACCGAAGTACGTAAAATTATTGATACCGCTTGGGCCTCGGTTGGTCCGGTGTCTAATGATGAAAACAAGTTGGTAAAACTTGGTAAGGCTGGCCGCTCGCGCTGGTTGGGTATCCGACCAACGGTCCGTGGCTCGGCGATGAACCCAGTAGATCACCCATATGGTGGTGGTGAGGGTCGCCAAGGCCGTGGTACTAAGCGTCCTAAGACCTTGTGGGGTAAGATTACTGGTGGCCGCAAGACGCGTCGCGCTAAGAAGTACTCTAACAACCTCATTGTGACTCGCCGTCAAAAGAAGGGCCGCAAGAAATAAAATTTAAACTAAGCAAAAACCCCGCTTCCCAGCGGGGTTTTTGTGTGGTAGGAAT
>CAYVQX010000007.1:12741-21461 GCA_964453715.1 uncultured Candidatus Saccharibacteria bacterium
AATTTAAACTAAGCAAAAACCCCGCTTCCCAGCGGGGTTTTTGTGTGGTAGGAATGAGGGTGGAATTTAACAAACAAGGAGATTAACTATGTGGCAGGTACTTTTGTGGATCTTTGCGGTGATTGGGGTCGTTTTTTCATTCCTGTACACTGTTTTTGCTTGGTTCATTTATTATGCCTTTAAGATTTCTTCTTCATCTGAAGGGGAATCTATTCGACTGCGTGAAGTTATTTTATGGCCCCTATTGGCCCTTATGTTGGTATCAGAAATGGTTGATACCAACCTAAGACGCAAGGGGATTAGAATCAAAAATAATTCAGGTCTAGACGAGTGAATTAGTGTTTTGCGCGCGGGAGGTACCCCTCCCGCGCTTTCTTTTTTACACAAAAAAGCCCCGCGCGGAAGCGGAGCTTCTCGTCGCGGGGCGTAGTTCTATAATCCACAGCCAAACATGGCATTGGTTAAGGTGTAGGGGAGCAATTTGGGATCAATTTCCCCACTTTCGGGATCCCGCGCTTCTTCAAAAGCCACTGCTGTCCGACAGGCTTGCGGAGTCTGACGGACCAAATCAACACAACGAGCTTCAGAAATTCCTTCCTCCACTACTTTCTCACGTTTGCGGATGTCCTCTGTGTACCACTTGTCAAAACCTTGCTTACTTTCAAAGGTGGTCCAAGTGACCACTCCCTCGTAAGCCCCCGCTTCTCGGGTGTAAACAAAGGCGACATTGTAAGACATTTTTCTTTCCCTTTCTTCTGTTAAGGTAGAAAATCCTATTAAGAAGAATAACGATTTATTGAGTTTTGTCAACTCTTTGAAGTCCTTATTTGACACTGGGGCTGATTTTGTATAGTATAGGACGAGCTCGTTTCGGGCTTTTATTTTGATTAGTTATGTCACGCTCACTTAAAAAAGGTCCTTATGTGGACGAAAAGTTGATGAAAAAGATCTCTGGTCACAAGCCGGGGAGCTTAGGCGTGGTTAAGACTTGGGCCCGCCGGAGCCAGATTGCCCCAGAGATGGTTGGCTTTACCTTTGGCGTCCACAATGGCAAGAGCCACTTGGAGGTGTTTGTAACTGAGGATATGGTGGGTCACCGCTTAGGTGAGTTCTCACCAACCCGTAAGTTTACTAAGCACGGCGGTAAGATGCAGAAGGAGATCGAGGCTAAAAAGAAGGAGGCCGAGATCGCCGCCGCTCAAGCTGCCAAGGCCACTACCACTGACGCTAAAAAGAAATAATTAAACTTTTATGAAGGCTTCTCTTACCAACAATAAACAAACTCCGCGCAAAACTCGTTTAGTAGTTGATTTGGTGCGCGGTAAGAGTGTAGAGCAAGCCCTAACTATTTTAAAATTTGCTCCACAACGCTCGGCCGAGCAGGTGAGCAAGTTAATTGCCTCGGCTGTCGCCTCGGCGGTGGCTAAGGGTGCTAGTAAGGAGAGTTTATATGTTAAGTCTATTACCGTTAACAAGGGTTTAGTAATGAAGCGCTTTATGCCACGAGCTCAAGGTCGAGCCACGCCTATTCATCGTCGTTTATCTCACCTTAAGGTTGAGTTAGGCACCAAATAATTTTTATATGACACACAGCGTCCATCCATATTCTCATCGTTTAGGTATCATCCGCGACTGGCAGTCGCGCTGGTTTGGCAAACATGGTCAATACCAACAATTTTTAAAGACAGACATTTTACTCCGTGAGTATTTAAAAAAGCGTTTGCGCGGTTTGTATGTTGACGCTGTAGAGATTGAGCGTGGTGCCGCTGAGTATCGCTTATTGGTTAAAACTGCTCGTCCAGGTCTTTTAATTGGCCGTGGTGGTGAGGGAGTAACCAAACTCCGCCAAGATATCTTAAAGGCGGCCAAGCGCTTAAAGATTGAGGTGCCAGCCAATTTTAAATTAGACATTGAGGAGGTTAAGGAGCCAGAGTCTCGAGCTAAAGTAGTGGCCGAGATGGTGGCCGAGGGCTTAGAGAAGCGCTTACCCTTCCGTCGAGTGGTTAAACAAATGGCTGAGAAGGTAATGGCCTCTCGTAGCGTTAAGGGAGTTAAAATTACTCTCTCTGGTCGCTTAGGTGGCGCCGAGATGAGCCGGGTCGAGAATATTAAAAGGGGTCAAATCCCACTTCAAACTTTGCGCGCTGATATTGATTTTGCCAAAGAGCAGGCTTACCTCTCTTATGGCGTTATTGGTATTAAGGTTTGGATTTATCGCGGCGAGATTTTTGCCGATAAAAAATAATTTTTATGTTGGTACCTAAGAAAGTAAAATATCGCAAATGGCATACTCAACGCCGCCGTCGCAACTTGCGCCGCTTAGAGACTCGAGGTCTTGAGCTCTCGTTTGGCTCTTTTGGTTTAAAGTCGGTAGATTATGGTCGCGTTACCTCTAATCAAATTGAGGCCGCTCGTAAGACTATTAGTCGCCAACTTAAAAAGACGGGTAAGCTTTGGATCCGCATTTTCCCAGATCGACCAGTGACTCAAAAGGCCGCGGAGGTTGGTATGGGTAAGGGTAAGGGTGATGTTAAGGGTTACTCTTTTGAGGTTTTGCCTGGTCGAGTTTTATTTGAGATTGATGGTTTACCGGCGGTAGAGGCTCGCGAGGCCATGCGTAAAGCGGGTGCTAAGTTGCCTATTTTAACCAAAATTGTCTCACGCGTTTAATATTTATTTATGATTAAAGATTTATTTAAAAAGTCTAATGAGGATTTGGCCAAATTGCTTAAGGAGAAGCAGTCAACTTTGGCCGACTTCCGTTTTGGCGGCGCAGGTGCTAAGGTAACCAATGTTAAGGCTGGCCGTAATGTCCGCCGGGAGATCGCCCAAATTAAGACTGTTTTAAATAGCCGCCCACAATAATTTTATGACTAAAACTACGACTCAAAAAGTAACCACCCCTAAGATCTTGTCTGGGACCGTTGTCTCCGCCAAGATGGCTAAAACGGTGGTGGTGGCGGTTAATAGCTACACTAAGCACCCTAAGTACGGTAAGTATATGCTCCGGACTAAGCGCTATCAGGCTCATGAGGAGAGTGGTAGTTTAAAGGTTGGCGATAAGGTCCAAATTAAGGAGGTTAAACCAATCTCTAAGCATAAGAATTTTATTGTGATCAAATAGGCTTATGATTCAAGTCCAAACTATTGTTAAAATTGCTGACAACACCGGCGCCAAGATCGGTCGGGTGTTTAAAGTACCTGGTGGCTCCAAGCGCCGCTATGCTCGCATTGGTGACCGTGTTGTTCTCTCGGTGCAAGTAGCCGAGCCACGCAAGGCGGTAAAGAAGAAGGAGGTCCTCCAAGCCGTAGTGGTGCGCCAGACCCAACCTTTCCGTCGGGCTGATGGCTCTTACGTCCGCTTTGATGAGAATGCGGTCGTCATTTTAGAGAAGGATAAGATGGAGCCTAAGGGTGGTCGTGTGTTTGGTCCAATCCCACGCGAGATTGGTGAGTTGGGTTACCAAAAAATTGCTTCCCTCGCTCCAGAGGTAGTCTAAATATTTTTATGATGATCAAAAAAGGCGACAATGTAATTATTAAAAGCGGTAAGGATCAGGGCAAAACTGGTAAGGTTTTAAAGTCCTTTCCTACGGCTGAGCGCGTGGTGGTGGAGGGTTTAAACTTGCGCCATCGTCGCATTAAGCCTCGTCGTGCCGGTGAAAAGGGTCAAACCGTAGAGAACCCACACCCACTTCATGTATCTAATGTGGCGATCTTTTGTAGTAGCTGTAAGCAGGGTGTAAGAATTAAAATGAAGGGGGAGGGAACCAAAAAAGTTAGGGTTTGCGCCAAGTGCGGTAAGGCTCTCTAAAATATTTTATGAAAACAAAAAGTCTCGCTAAAATTTATCACGATATTAAACCAGAGCTTAAAAAAGAGCTCGGTATTAAAAACGACTTAGCCCTACCTCGTATTTTAAAGGTGGTAGTTAACTCTGGCACCGGCAAGGCTAAAGACAAAAAGCGCAACGAGTTAGTGTCTGAGCGCTTGGGTAAGATTACTGGTCAAAAGCCATCGCCTCGTGGCGCTAAGCAATCGATTGCCTCGTTTAAACTCCGCCAAGGTGATGTTATTGGTATGGCAGTAACTCTCCGCGGCGAGCGGATGTGGGGTTTCCTCGACAAGTTAATTAACGTAGCCATCCCACGCATGCGCGACTTTAAGGGTCTTAATCCTAAAAGTGTAGATGAGATTGGTAATTACACTTTGGGCTTAAAAGAGAACTCCATCTTCCCTGAGACTTCTGACCAAGATTTAAAGGATGTTTTTGGCCTTTCTATCACCATTGTGACCACGGCTAAAAATAGTAAGGATGCTTTAGCGCTTTTAACTCACCTCGGCTTCCCCTTCAAAAAATAATTTCTTTTCCAAAATAAGGAGGACTTTGGATGTATAGTTTAAGTTTGACCCCCAAACAAAAGGAGCGAAAGATTGTTTTAGGTCATGAAGTGAGGAAACACCTTGTTCTTTTGAATACTAAGTTAGCGGTTGCTGCCGATGGGCAACATTTGTTCAATAATCCAGAGCAAATACCAGCTGATTGGAAAAATATCCATAATTTCTACCACTTCTTAGGCTCAATTGAGTCTGATAGATATGGCGAGGATCGTAGTTGGTATTTAAGTTGGGACGGGGAAGTTTGGCTAATCCGCCGAACCTATCTCAATGATGTTTTTTGCAATCAGGACTTTATTGTCGTTAATTAGGCCCCTGCGGGGCCTTTATTTTTGGCCTTAAAATGGCCCCTTAAACGGGGTCGGGGCCTTATTTGACAGGGGAGGCTCAGTTTGTTAGGATTAAGCCTGGCTCCTAGGAGCCAATTTATTTATTTAAATGGCTAAAACTTCAACTAAAATCCGCGCTCAAAAGCCACCCAAGTTTGCCTCTCGGGTGGTTCGTCGTTGTTTCCGTTGTGGTCGTAAGCGAGCTTTTATGCGTGACTTTGGTTTGTGCCGCATTTGCTTCCGCGAGTTAGCCAACGAGGGTAAAATCCCCGGTGTTAAAAAGTCTTCTTGGTAAAATTTATATATGGACCCTATTGCTGACATGATTAATAGCTTAAAACTCGCCGGCCGCGCTGGTTTAACTAGCGCCTCGGTGCCTCACTCCAACCTCAAGTTTGGTATTGCCAAGCTTTTGGAGAGCGAGGGTTATTTAAAGTCAGTAACCAAAGCTGGTAAAAAAAATCGTCAGCTCATTCAATGTGAGTTAAGTTACCAAGGTGATGCCGCTAAAATTGCTGGTGTTAAGCGAGTTTCCAAACCGTCTCGTCGCGTTTATGTAGAGTTGTTGGGCTTGCCTCGTTATAAAAGTACTCGCGGTACAGCGGTAGTTTCAACCTCTAAGGGTTTAAAAACTGTTAAGGAGGCTATTGCTGATAAGGTCGGCGGCGAGCTATTGTTCACTATTTGGTCATAAATTTTTATGTCACGTATCGGCAAACAACCAATTGTTTTACCCGCTAAAGTTGAGGCCTCTCTCAATGATGGTGTTTTAACAGTGAAGGGTCCACTCGGTGAGTTAAAGCGCGAGTTTAAAAATACTATCGCTATTACTGTTGAGGGCAATGAGATCAAGCTCTCGCCAGCTGGCAAAAACACTCGTGAGAATTCAGCTCTCAATCCTTTGTGGGGCACTTATGCTGCTCACATCCGCAATATGGTTACTGGCGTGACCACTGGTTTTGCTAAGGAGTTAATTATTGAGGGTATTGGTTTTAAAGTTGCGGTACAGGGTGATAACTTAGTTTTAGAGCTTGGTTTTTCTCACCCAGTTAAAATGCCTATCCCTGCTGGTCTTAAAGTTACGGTAGAGAAGGGTAACATGACCATTAAAGGGAATGACTTGGAGATTTTGGGCCAATTTGCCGCGTCTGTTCGCGCTCTTAAGCCAACCGAGCCTTACAAGGGTAAGGGTATCCGTTATGTTGGCGAGCATATTTTACGTAAGCAAGGTAAGAAGACCGCCGCTTAAAATATTTTATGTCTAAATTTCGCGCTAAACAAAATAATCCACGCTTAATCCGTCATAATCGGGTTAGGGCTAAGGTGGCGGGCACATCTGCTCGTCCGCGCTTGTCAGTTTTCCGCTCGAGTAAATTTATTTACGCTCAAATTATTGATGACACTGTTGGTAAAACTTTGGCCGCCGCTTCTAGTAAAGAGGTTAAGGGTGGTGCCGCTAAGGTGGGCGTAGCCTTGGCTAAAGCCGCTAAAGAGAATAAGATTAGCCAAGTTGTTTTTGACCGCGGTGGTTATCGCTATTTGGGTCAAATTAAAGCTTTAGCCGATGGTGCTCGCGAGGGCGGTCTCCAATTTTAATTAATTTTTATGTCTACTCCTACTAATAACAATCAGCAACGACCAGGTGGTCAGGGTGGCCGCGGCGGTTTTGGCCGTGGTGGTAACCGCGGTGGCGCTCCGCGCCGTGGCGGCCGCGATGGTGCGCCTCGCGAGAAGCCAGAGTACGATCACAAAATGGTATCTATCCGTCGCGTGGCTCGTGTTATGGCCGGCGGCCGCCGCTTCTCCTTCTCGGTGACAGTAGTAGCGGGCAATAAGCAGGGTAAGGTTGGTGTTGGTTTGGGTAAAGCCGCTGATACCTCTCTCGCTATTGATAAAGCTCTTAACCAAGCTAAAAAGGCTATGATTACCGTCCCACTTACCAAAACTGGTAGCATCCCTCATGAGACGGAGGCCAAGTTTAAGAGTGCCGTTTTAGTAATGAAGCCGTCCCCAGGCAAGGGTTTAATTGCTGGTAGCTCGGTCCGTAGCGTTTTAGAGTTAGCTGGTGTAAAAGATGTTAACGCTAAAATTCTTTCTCGCAGTAAGAACAAATTAAACAATGCTCGCGCCGCCATTAAAGCTCTAAGTGCTCTTAAAAAGCGAGCTGCTTAAAATTTTATGCAATTACACACTCTTCAAAGTAAAACTAAGCGTCAACGCTCTCGCCAAATTGGCCGAGGCGGTAAGCGTGGTACGACTGCTGGTCGTGGCACTAAGGGTCAAAAAGCTCGCGCCGGACACAAGATCCGCCCAGAGATCCGCGACATGATTAAGAAGTTGCCTAAGCAGCGTGGTCGCGGTAAAAACTCCAACAAATCGATTGACGCTAAAATTAAAACTTTTGATTTAAATCAATTAGCGTCGGCTTTTAAGGCGGGCGAGGTAGTTAGCTTAAAAACTTTAAAAGAGAAAAAGCTTATTGCCGCTAGCGAGCGAGAGGTTAAATTAATCGGTAACGAAGGTTTAAAGCAAGCCTTAAATATTAAGGGTCTTAAAACTTCTGCCGGAGCCAAAAAGGCTATTGAGGCCGCTGGTGGTAAGTTAGAATAATTTTATGTTAAACGCGTTTTTTACTAAATTACGGCTCATTGCAGAAGATGCCGGTTTGCGTCGTCGGATCTTGTTTGTGGTTTTAATTTTAGCGCTCTTCCGCTTAGGGGCGGCCATTTTTATCCCTGGAGTTGACCATGTGGCCTTAGAGCGATTTTTCTCTGATAACCAATTCTTTGGTTTGCTTAACATTTTCTCGGGTGGTGGTTTATCTAACCTCTCTATTATGATGCTTGGTGTGGGCCCATTTATCACCGGCTCTATTATCATGCAGCTTTTGACCCTCATCTTCCCGGCTTTAAAAGAGATGTATCACGAGGATGGAGATGCTGGCCGTCGTAAAATGGCTCAATACTCACGCTTATTAACGGTACCTTTGGCTCTCATTCAAGGTTTTGCTCTTTTAACGGTTTTAGACCGACAAGGAATTTTATTACCGTTATCTTTATTTGATAAATTGACTGCTCTTTTGGTGGTAACGGCTGGTTCAGTCCTCTTAATGTGGATGGGCGAGTTAATTACCGAGTACGGTATTGGTAATGGTATCTCTCTCCTTATCTTCTCCGGTATTATGGCCAGAATCCCATCAACTATTGGCCAGTTTGCTATTAACTGGAGTACTGCTGACCTACCAATGATCTTAGGTTTTATTGTGGCGGGCATCGCCATTATTGCTGGGGTGGTAATTATGACCGAGGGCGAGCGACCAATCCCAATTACTTACGCTAAGCGAGTACGTGGGATGAAGGTATATGGCGGTGTTTCTACTTACTTACCAATCCGCTTAAATAACGCTGGCGTTATGCCAATCATCTTTGCCCTCTCGATCCTCCTCTTCCCTCAAATGATTGCCAACTTCTTAGCCACTTCTACCAATACTATCTTACACACCATCTCTAATGGTTTATTTGCCTTCTTAAATAACGCTTGGGCCTATGCTTTGGCTTATTTCTTGTTAGTGTTTATCTTTACCTTCTTTTACTCGGCGGTAACTTTTGATCCTAAAGCGATTGCCGATAACTTACAAAAGTCTGGGGCTTTTATCCCTGGTATCCGCCCAGGCCAGCAAACGATGGACTTTGTGGCTAAAATTCTTTATCGCTTAACTTTGGTTGGAGCTGTCTTTTTGGGTGTTATTGCCATGTTGCCACTCTTGCTTAAAGAGGTGACCGGTATTCAGTCGCTGGCTATTGGTGGTACCTCTCTCCTTATCGTTGTTTCTGTGGCGCTAGAGTTTGTTAAACAAATCGACGCCCAACTCTCCATGCGCGAGTATTAAAATAAATATCTTAAGGCCCCGCCTAGGCGGGGCTTTTTGTTTTAGGGTTTAAAAGTGGTAGACTGGCCGTATTAAATTATGAGTCCAAAAACAATTATCTTAAT
>CAYVQX010000008.1:0-12461 GCA_964453715.1 uncultured Candidatus Saccharibacteria bacterium
TCAGCCAAGTCTGGATATTGCTCCTCTAGCCGGCGCAACTCCTCCTCTAGCGAGTCATAAGCCTCGTCCGATATTTCCGGCGCGTCTAGCACATGGTAAAGTCGCCGATGGTGATTAACCAGCTTAGTTAACTCTTTAATCCGACGCTCTGCCTCGGTCTTAGTCATTACCCTCGATTATGCCACAAAAAGCCCAATTTGAGAGCAATTTTTATGGATTTGGCCCACTAAATGGGTTGCTAAATTCACCCGAGCCTTTAATTACCCTCTCTACCCGGCGCGGACCCTCCGTACAGCTGGGCCCATAACCAGTAGCCTCCACCACAGAGATTGGCGCACCCTTGTTGGTAACTGGATCAGACGCATACATGGTTACTCTAGCGGCAGCGCTTAAGTCATTGCCTAAGTCGTTACAAGCTGAGTCACCAACTGTAAATTGATAAAAATTAACACCGTACTCGTTGGTACTTTGACCACCATTAACCACTGGCAAGGTGGCCAAGCCACAAACAATTTGCGCGTCACTATCGGGTGGTAAAAATTGTAAGCTGTCATCAGCCGAGACATACCAACCGCCAAAGGCCGAGCCATTAGGATTACTAACTGTACCACCATAAATACCCCAATGGAGCACACACTCTTTAATGGTGTTAGCGGCGTAATAAGCTTTTTGAGAGTTAGCGCCAATTGATGAGAGAATAATTTGTTTAGTTAAAATGGAGGAGAGACCTAAACCAATGGTTAAAATGATGCCAGTTAAAAGCACTGCATAAAGTAGCGCGAAGCCTTGTTGTTTATGAGTTAGTAAAAAAGGTTTCATCTTTTTAGCGATAAATAATTGACTCTAAAACTACTTGCCGAGTAAGCGCCTTCTCATGCCAAGTTACCGTGACTGTTACCTTGGCGCTGTTAACTAAACCACCCTCATTAAATGGCTCAATTTTAATTGTCCGATTAAAAATAGTTTTAGTGCCACTCTCTGGATTATAAGGATCGCTCGCATAACCAAAGTAACCATCACTATTAATAATTAGGTCTGGGCAAATATCATCAGTACAACCCACAAATTTATCCTCTGAGGCTTGATCCGCTTTAGAAGCGTCGCCATAACAAAGATTAAAACTACCGCCGGGGATACACTGACGTAGTCCATTACCACCAAGCCAATATAAACCATTGTTAGTACTAGAGTCTGGATCAGCACTAATTTTAGGCGGATTTTCTAAACGATTATTATTGCGCGCATTAATTACTAACTCTTGCCCCTCCTGCGCGAGGAAGAAGGCGGTAATTTGGTTTTTAGCATAATTAGCATTACTAATAGCGTTGGCCAACAAGGTTAAAGGACCAATAACGCCGATCATTAACACGGTAATAGCCACCAAAGCCTCCACCATACTGAAGCCGTTTTGATTAGTTAATGATCGTTTAAACATAAAATTATTAGCGTTCTGACACAGTGGTTTGAATATTAAAAGTGGTTAAAGTTTTACCCGCTCCGGCCGTGCCAGAGATAAGCAAGACTGCCTTTTTTGATTTATCGCTACTAACTAACACTTTAAACTCTTTTACATCGACCTGCGGCGCCGTAATCGGCGCCTCTGATCCACAAGAACCACCGGCGCAATAAATAGCGCCGGTGTTCCCATCTGGCCTAGTTTGTAAAGTGTAAGAGACGGAGTTGTTCTCACTATCATTAAAACTAACGCCACTTGGATCAGTAAGTTTTTGATAATAACTACCCTCGCGCATTTTAAGCGCCATTGAGTCAATGGCAAAGTTTAAGTTATCCATAACTAACCTAATGTTTTGAGCCTTACGATTAGCGTCAGCCAAAGTGAGGAAGGCAGTGGTTACAATAAACGCCACAATGACAAAAATCCCCACTGCCACCATCATCTCTACGAGAGTAAAACCAGCTTGTTTAGATTTAGTCATAATTATTGAGTTGGGTTAGTGGTTGGCGTCTCAACCGAGATTTGGCCATTTTTCCACACTCTAACCAAGCGCGTCTCACTTGGATTACGGAGTGAGTGGATAATAATATCGGCCTCCACCGCCGCTTCATCTAAAGTGGTATCATTATAAAATTCTGGCTCTAGGTGAGGTCGAGTAAAGCGTAAACCAATTGCCCCATTGGTCTGACTACACACTGTATCTTGAACACTAGAGAGACAAAAAGCGGCAATCTCAAACCCACCGGTTAAATTATAACTCTCTTGCAGAGCTAATTTACCATCACTATCTAAACGATATAGACTAAAACTGGTCGCGCTGTTGGGGGTAAAGTTAATTTGATAAGTTGGCCGGCCCGAGACACTTTGGACACGGCCACTCGCGCCATAAACTTGGGCCCCACGGATGTTAATGGCCACCTCTTGCGCCACCAAATCAAGCGAGGAGCGATCACGGAAGGTGGGCAAGTTGGCTAAAATAATAGTGGTCACAATACCAAAAATGGCAATGACCACAATCATCTCAATTAAGGTAAAGCCAGCAGTTTTTTTAAAACGGTAAAACATTGAAGTTGGTGATAATAATAATTAGCACACCAGCAATTAAAAATGGCGCAAAAGCGATCTCACTCTTAAAATTAATTTTAAGCCGACGCCAAGCTCGAGGCAACTTAGACTGATCAACCTTTTGGAGCAAGATCAAAATTAAACCAATAATCGCTCCCAACCAAAAAGCGGTTAGAATAGCGGTAAAACCATGAGAGAGCCCGAGTAAAAATCCAATTGCTAAAGCTAGCTTGGCATCGCCCAAACCAATCCAGCGACCAGAGGAGACTCGCCACAAACTCCAAAAAGCAGCATAAAAAACAGCGCCCGAGAGAGTGTCGTGGATGATCCTCACCACCACTCCGGCCAAAGACCAATTATCAAGACCCACTATAACTGGTCCAATTAAAGCTAAGCCAGCTAAAGCATACACTAACTGATCAGGAATAATTTTATGTTTAAAGTCATAACCAGCAATAACAATTAACAAAGAGGTTATGGCCCAGTAAAAAAGTAAGGTGAATGGCAAAAAGCCAAAACGATAAAAAATGAGCGCAAAAATAAAACCAGTTAAACCCTCAACCAGCGGATATTGCCAAGCAATTTTACTCTCGCAATAACGACAACGACCACGCCCTAAGGCAAAACTAAGGAGCGGGATTAAATCTTTGGGCGCAAGAGTAGTACTACAATTTAAACATTTAGAGCGACCACCTAAGGTGAGGCCAGTATTAAACCGATAAATAACCACGTTAAGAAAACTGCCAATGACTAGGCCAAAACTAAAGCTTAATAAATAACCAATTGCAGTAAAGGCGTCCACCTCTTTATTTTATCATAAAACCAAACAAAAACCCCTCGCTTAGCGAGGGGTTTTTGGGAAAAACTTTTAACTAACCGTTAGCGGGAGCTGGGCAAGAGATATCAGAACCACGATCTGAAGTAACCCCAGAGAAACCGGAGCTATCAACACAGAAAAACTCGCCCGAGTTAACTAAGAGTGGAGTACTAGCGGCCCAAGTATCTCCAGACAAGTTACAAGTTGGAGTACCTCCCTGATCAGAAACAGCCTTAGCTAATTTATAAAGCGGTGCGGATGGATCATTGAAATCACACAAGTTTGAAGGGTAACCAGAGTTATCAGAAGCAATCTCCGCTTCAGCTCTCATTGAACTCATGCTTGATTTAATAGCTGCATCTTTAGCTTTAGTACGAGCTGTACCCAAAGAGGTCAAAACAATACCCGAGAGAATACCAATGATAGCAATAACTACCAACAACTCAATTAAGGTAAAACCTTTATTTTTATTCATAATTTTCTAAACAAAATTAATAATCAACTATTCTACCATTATACCTGCTCACTCGCCCACTAGTCCACCCCTTGTGGATAATCTGGCTAAATACCAGAAGCGACGTTATAAATTGGGACCAAAACCGAGGTTAAGAGTATGCCCACACCCACGGCTAAAAAGACGATTAAAACTGGTTCAATTAAGCCCACCAAGGTGTCTACCTCATTATTAACCTCCCGGCGATAAAAGCGAGCCAAGGTCTCCAAAACAAAGCCAATTTTACCAGACTCCTCACCCACCCTAATCATTTGGACCATAATGCTTGGGATCTCTGGATATTTAGAGAAGGTGTTAGAGACAGTGTCACCACCCTTAACTGACTGGGCGGCCTTGTTTAAAATATCTCGATAAACATCGTTGTCTACCACTGCCGCTGTTACCTCTAAAGCGCGGACCATTGAGATACCGCTAGTTAACATCGTGTTTAAGTTGTCGGCAATACGCGATAAATAAAGTTTAGTGTATAAACGACCCACATAAGGTGTGGAGAGTTTAAATCGTGAGAGCGCCAAGTTGCCTGCCGCCGTGGGTAAATATCTAACTAAGAAGAGGACCAACGCTGCAACTAAAATTAAAATTAAAGCGCCGTAATTAACAAAAATATTACTAATCCCCACAATAATCCGTGTATAAATAGGCAACTGCTGACCAGTCTCAACCAAAATGGCCGAGAGTTTAGGGATAACAAAGACTAACATTAAGATCATCACCACAATAAAAGTAACAACGATAAAAGCGGGGTAAATAAGTGAGTTTTTAGCCTTGGTTAGCAACTCATAAGAGCGCTCTAAGTGATCGGCCAAATAAGTAAACGTCTCCGAGAGTTTACCCGACTCCTCACCAGACTTAACCATACTGACGTAAAAATCAGAGAAGATGTCCGGATGTTTGGCTAAGGCCGTAGAGATTGGTAAGCCGCCTTTAATATCGTCGGTGACGGCAGTTAAGGCCTCTCGCAAAAAGGGGTTAGTCGCCTCAGTGGCTAAAAGTCTAAAAGTTACCAAGACTGAAACTTTAGCCTCAAACAAGGTGGCAATTTGTCTGGAGAGGAGGACGATGTCGCGATTTTTAACCCGACTGAAAAGGGCAACACTGCGACCCAAAACTCCCTTCATCCCCTCCTCACCATTTTTATTGATCTTTAAAATAATTAAACCGCGCCGCTGGAGTGAGGAGATAGCAATATCTACATTGGGCGCATCAATGCTCCCATTTTGCTCAATACCCTCTTTACTTGTAGCGCGATAATTAAAAAGCATAAATTAAATCATTCGTTCCAAACCTTTAGGATTAAGTGAGTACTGATAAGCGGTCTCGGTAGTAATCTCACCTCGGCGGACTAAGTCTACTAAGGAGTGGTTAAAATCAATCATCCCCTGCTCGCTACCGGTCTCAATTAACACATCAATCTCGGCCGTGCGGCCCTCGCGGATTAAGTTGGAGACAGCAGGCGTGTTAATTAAAAGCTCATAACCAGGGATAAGCCCACCTGAAACTCGCGGCAACAAGCGTTGAGAGAAAATACCAAGCAAGGAGCCGGCCAACTGGATTTTAATTTGTTTTTGTTGATTAGCGGGGAAGGAGTCAATAATACGGTCAATAGTTTGTGAGGCCGAGTTGGTGTGGAGAGTAGATAAAATAAGGTGACCAGTTTCAGCGGCGGTTACCGCTGTGGCAATAGTCTCTGGGTTACGCATCTCACCAATTAAGGCCACGTTTACATCTTGGCGGAACATTGATTGTAAACCAGAGGCAAAGGAGAGAGTGTCAAAACGGACCTCGCGTTGATCAATAATAGATTTATCGGAGCTATAAATATACTCAATTGGATCCTCAATGGTAATAATATGCTCGGCTCGCTCGTGATTAATCATGTCTACCATCGCTGCCAAAGTAGTACTCTTACCCTGACCAACCGGACCAACCACCAAGAAGAAGCCCTGCTTTTTACGCGCAAAATCATTGAGTAGTTTAGGTAAATTTAACTCCTCAATTGTTTTAATTTTAGTTGGGATCAAACGGAAGGCGGCGCCCACTGTGCCCCGCTCCATAAAAGCATTACCCCGGAAGCGTACTTGGCTGTCTGGACTGTAAGAAAAATCAATATCCTTACGTTCTAAAAAGCGTTTCTGATTTTCTTCATTTAAAATCTCCATCACTAAGCCCATGGTGTCATCGGCAGTTAACACTGGCTTGTTAACAATTGGGATCAAATCACCGGAGACACGGATAGTCGGATGACGACCCGCCGAGAGGTGGAGGTCGGAGGCGCCCTCTTTAGCCACAATGGCGACTAAATCAATAATCTCTTTTTTATAATCAAGTTGAGCCATATTAATTTTAATTATAACTTATTTACCTCCGCAAAGGGAATAAGCCCAGCAAAGGCCTTCTCCAAAGCGTCTTCTTTAAATGATAAAAAGCCCTTATTACGCACATAATCGTAAATGGCCGTGTCGGTAGGATTGGTTAAAATAATTTTTTCTAAACCAGAGTCCATCTCAATAATCTCAAAAACACCAATCCGCCCACGGGTACCGGCCGGACAAGTAGCACTTTTAACACCCTGATAAACTTTGTCGGGGATTTTAATTTTAGTCCTAGAGGTCTCGGGTAAATCTTTAAACTGTTCATCAATTAAACCTTTAATGCTGTCTGAGACAGGTAACTCCTCTTTAGAGTCATCGCACAAAGTTGGCACCAAGCGTTGAGCCATCATAGCTACTAAAGTTGGGGCAATTAAATACGGATCAACACCCATATCAATTAAACGCGGGATCACGCCCATGGCGTTGTTGGTGTGCAAAGTAGAGAGTACCAAGTGACCAGTTAAAGCGGCCTGCACCGCCAACTTAGCGGTCTCGCGGTCGCGGATCTCACCAACCATAATAATGTCTGGGTCTTGGCGGAGGATACTCCTCAAACCATTGGCAAAGGTGTAATCAATATCTGGTTGAACTTGTGATTGATTGACTCCTGGGATGTCATACTCAATTGGATCCTCCAAAGATACCACGTTGTACTTTTCTCGATCAATCTCGTTTAACATGGAGTAAAGAGTTGTAGTTTTACCCGAGCCAGTTGGACCAGTTAGTAAAACCAGGCCATAAGGTTTAGCCAAAGCGCGTTTAACCGCCTCTAAATTATTGCCGTCTAAGCCTAGAGAAGGTAGGGTGATTAACTTTTTCTCGGGGTCTAAAATACGGATTACCACCTTCTCCCCAAAGTAAGTTGGTAAAGTAGAAACACGGAAGTCGATGCGCCGACCCTCCACCTTAGCCGAGAAGCGACCATCTTGAGGCTTACGCTTCTCATCCAACTTCATATTGGTAAGAATTTTAATTCTGGCTACTACCGCCGCATGCACTGAAAGGGGTAAAAAAATGGAGGAGAAAAGTGTGCCATCTACCCTAAAACGAACACGGACTTTGTCGTTTAAAGGCTCAATATGGATATCCGAGGCCGAGCCAGAGGTAGCGTGCTCTAAAATAACTTGAACAATTTTAGTTACCGGCGCCTCCTCTACAATAGAGGGCCCACCACCAGTAGGTTTTTTATCAATTTTTATTTTTTCTTCAGCCTTCTCTTTCTCTTTTTCAATAGTGGCTTCAAACTCGTCTAGCGCTTGATCCACCTCGCCAGTTAAACCCTCATAACCTTTAACCGCGTCGGCAAAGTCACTAGCACTAACTTGATAGACCTTAAATGGTAAACCCACTTTAGAAGCAATAAATTGGAGAGCATCACGAGCCGCCAAATCCTCCGGATTAACCATACCCACCTCTAAAACACCATCATTAACGCCAATTGGGACAAATTGGTAATGAGTGGCTGCGTCGGCCGGCACTAAACCTAAAACCTCGGAGGCAATGTGTTGGCCGTCTAGCGCTTTGGATGGGATGGGAGGGTTATCCGCCATAGGCCCTAAAAGCTAAAGTTAGTACTGTCTAAATTGTTTAAATCTTGATTAAGTTGATTAAGCTCGGCAGCTGAGGGTGGTGTGGCTGGAGTCGGAGCTTTGGTTTTAGTAGTGCTGGTAGTGGTAGTTTTGGTGGAGGTAGCAGTGTTTGCTTTAGTTGAGCTGGCTGTAGCTCCTGGAGTGGTAGTGGTACCACTGCCACCCACTCCAAATGGGGCAAAAGGATTTTCTCGGCCGATTGTCCGTTGTGGCAACTCACGGCTGTAATCTTGTAACCGATCACGGAAGATAGGGTTATCAAACAAAGTTTTAGTTAAAGAAATATTTTTAACACTTAACAATAAGTCTAAAAACTCGCCACTGGTGCTACCGCTAGCGGCGGCGCCGGTGGTAACGGTAACGCCAGCAGTCTCAGTGCTAGCCGGTGCTACAAAAAAGTACCGATAAGCGTAAAAGCCGCCGCCGAGGACAATGAGGATCGTAATTAAGTTAACTAAGCGTTTAGACATAAATTATTTTAGCCAATAAGTATCAAGCTCTACTGAATATTGATAAGTGTCTTTATCGGCCGATTTAAACGACAAGCGCCTAATATCTACTAAGCGTAGAGAGGAGGCCAAGTCGCCCAAAAATTGTCGGAACACTGGATAAGTACCAGTAACGGTAAAGGCAATCGTTACTGTGCCTTGGCCAATTTGGCCACTAGGGTTATCAATAATTTTGGCCGAGGGGTTAGTGGCATCGGTTGAGGCAGGGCTTGCGGCTTGGCTAGTTGAGGTGGTTTTATCGTTAGTTTTAACCTTAGCGTCTTTAATGGTCATACCGTAACGAGCGGCAATATTGTTGGTATCAATAATTAAGCGGACGTTATCAACGTTGTCGGGGATCATCTTATTAAGTCGGCCACGCTCATCATCAGAGAAGCTGTAATACTCATTGCGCAAGCGGTCAGCCACTTGGCGCAACTCTTGGGCCCGATTAAGAGCCGCCACTAACTCGGCCTGTTGAGCTCGGCTATCATTTATTTGAGCTAGCAAATCACGCGTGACACCGTAAAAGAGCCCGAGGGCGATGGCGATATAAATAATGGGTAAGAAAATTCGATTCATAAAATTAATTGGTGGCCAAAGAATATTGGAGAATACGCGGATCTAAATTAATAACCAACTTAAACACCACATTACCCTGCGCGTCTAAGTTTAAATCGGAAAAGATAAAACTCTTAATTAAACGCTCTTGATCAAAAACATTAGACTGCACGGCAATGTCCTCATAACTCCTAGCCACACCGCTAATGTTGATGGTGGTGTTGTTGTAATCAAGTGAGGTGTAACGGACAGTCTCTAAAGTAATTTTAGACAACAGATCAAAAACTGGTAAAACCGTAACGTGTTTATTAATTAAGACACCGGCCAAATTAAGTTTGGCAGCCAAACGCTTAAACTCGGTGAGCAAGCCCTCATCAAGAGCCTTTTTCTCCTTCTCTAAAGAGGCTTTGAGGCCACAACCTTGAGTCACCGTTTGATTAGGATCAGGGCAAGCGCGATTAATTTGATTTTGAAGCCATTGTTGATAACCATAAGCACCGCCAGCTAAAACTAGCGAGAGCAATAAAATAATAAAACAAATTGTCGTAATTAAACTGATGGGACGCTTAGTCTCCACCGGACTTTGGACAATGGCTTGTTTAGGGATAAATGAAGTTTTAAATTCGTTCTCCATATTTTAAATAGTTTGGAGGCCGCGGAGGGCAAGGCCGGTAGCTACCGCAAACGACGGACCCACTTGCTCTAACACTGGCGAGAGGAAAGCCGGCGCCTCTACTCGATTAAACGGTGAGCCCATAATTACCTCAATACCGGTACGCTCCTTGGCAATTGGCAGTAAACCTTGGAGCAAGGCACCGCCGCCCAGCAAGATAATTTTATCAATCGAGCGGGCATGACTCTGTCCATAGTTTACCATAAGCTTATTCACTTCTGAAAAGACATATTCCACAACTGGGCTCACAATGGGCAAAATAGTGTCCTCACCTACTCGCTCAACCAAACCAACTTTGCGTTTAATCTCTTCAGCCTTGGCAAAATCAACATTCATTGAGCGAGAAAGGGCGCCAGTAATATCTTGGGCGCCCTTATTAATAGTGTGCGAGCGTTTAATCACGCCAAAATCAACAATAGTCATTTTGGTACTAGAGGCACCAAGATCCAACACCGCCGTGGCGGTTAAATCACCACGCACCGCCGAGCGGATAGCGCTAAAAGTCTCGATCTCAAAACCGCCTCCCACCAAACCAGTCTGCTCGCTAATAGTTTGGAACTGCTTCATCACGTCTTTATGCACCGCCGCTACCAAAACCTCGAGCGGTTTTTTAGTTTGCGAGCCGGTAACGGGATCGGGATCCTCATCGGGTAAACGTGATGGCACTAGCCACCAATCAAGCACTACCTCTGACACCGGCACTGGGATATACTTGCGCGCCTCTAGCGGGACAACGTCGTCTAATTTAAGTTTATCTACTGCTGGTATCTCCATAACTGTTAATAAAGAGGAGCGCAGTGGGATAGAGAAAAAGCCACGCGTAGCAGTAACGTTGGCCTCCTTCATTAAATCTTTAATCACTTGCACAATTTGATCGGTGGTAGCAGTACCGGCTTGACCCACCGCTAAGCCCACATAAGGACCAATAGCTAACTCGCCATAAGTCTCTAAAATACCGCGCCCCTGCTCTTTACGCAGTTGCACCAACTTAACTGAAGATAAACCAATATCCATACCCACCACGCTTTGACCCTCGCTAAAAAGGGCGCCGGAGGATTGCTTAAAAAATTTAGTCAAACTCTCAGGAAGAGAAAAAGCCATAAAGTAAAATTGTTGTAATTATTATATCATAAGTTAAAGATGTGGACGGTATTTTTAGACCTACTTTTCCCCCGACGGTGCTTTAGTTGTGGCGCTGGCGGCAACTTAATCTGTAAAAATTGTTTGGCTAGCTTGCCGGTGGCGCCAGTTATCCCAACTAATGAGAATATTGTGGCCTGTTTTAATTATGAGGCGCCAGTGGTTAAAAAAATAATTTGGCAACTTAAGTATCAAGGCTTAACCAGCTTGGCTAAAGAGTTGGCAACACCATTGCATGAGAGATTAATTGAGGAGATTGCCGATTTAAGCGCTTATGCTGGCGGGCAAAAAATTTTAATTGTGCCGGTACCTTTAAGCGCCAAGCGAGCGCGCGAGCGAGGTTATAATCAAGCGGCGCTTTTAGCCAAAGCGTTGGCCGATAAAGATACAGTAAATTTAGAATACGCGCCTAATTTAATAATAAAAGTTAAACACACACCACCGCAGGTGTCGCTTAAAAATCGTGGCGCCAGACTTAAAAACTTACGCGGCGCCTTTAGCGCCGCGGGGAACCAAACTGTCCGCGGCCGGACGATAATTGTAATAGATGATGTAACCACTACCGGCGCCACCTTAAGCGAGGTAATGAGAACGTTAAAGCAAAACGGCGCCGAGGTAACCCTCGGCGCCGCCCTCGCCCACAGCGAGTAACTTTTTAATAATTAATTGGGCGGCCGTCGGGTGTGCTGGTAGGATAAACACCATCAATAGGCATTAAACCGCGACCCGGTTGAACAGGATAACCCATCATCCCCCACATGCCATAACCTTGAGCACCAGTGCCGCCCCAGCGTAAATTGCCATCATTATAATTGCCACCGTAACCACCCATCATCCACAACCGTGGTGCACTACCCCAAGCACTAAACGAGGCCAAGTAACCAAGAACAAAACCAATTAAAACTAAAACCAAACTCATAAGCCATTTATTATCCATAAATTAAAGTTATGATACACTTAGTATTAATAAATTTAATCGACAAAATAGATGCAACCCTCTACCTTTACTTTAGCATATTTTACTAAAAATTTACTGGTTGTTATTGGTTTAGTGTTAGTTTGGCGCGGTATTTGGTATGTATTAGATGGGATTGATTTGATGTTTTTTAATGATAATCACGCTGTAACCGGCTTGTTTGGGATCTTGCTTGGCTTTATTATCCTATACCTCCCTGATCACGATTTAAAAGAGATTCAAAAGTTGTAAGGTTAAAATTTAAAATTAGGAAAATAAAAGCAGCCCCAACCAAAATGGTTGGGGCTGTAATTAATAAGCTGTAATTAATAAACTGGCTCTCGGACTAGACCAAGAGCGGGATCACGGTCTTGCGCGGGAACGTCGCGTCGCCGGTCGTCATCGATGTCATATATAGGGGCCGCAAGTTCGAATTTGCCGCGTTGAGACGGTCGAGGCGCCAAGTGCTGTTGGTCGCGCGATAGACGTTGCCCTCCTTCATACATGCGGTAATGGGAATGGCGAGCGCCGCCGCCGAGTTCAGATCGTAACTAATTGAAGTCGTCGGACTGATTTGGAACGCCGGGCCGAAGTTGTCGGCCGAATTCGAGTTGAACGTCGCGAGGTTGGAATCGCCAGCCGGGATCATATTGTTGGCCGACTGATCCGCCATCGCATTCGCCGGAACGCAGAGTGCCACGAAACAAAGCGCTATCAAGATACCAAAGATCTTCGGGTTCGGTCCGCGGATGTGTTTCATCCGTACCTCCTTGCCCTGTGGGCATTAGTTAGAAGGACAATCCCCCTAACTTTTGTCTGCTTGGCAGTATA
>CAYVQX010000008.1:12561-18878 GCA_964453715.1 uncultured Candidatus Saccharibacteria bacterium
GTCCGGGCCCTCCCCCACGCCGGGGTTGGCGGCCGTTAGGCCGCGGGGTTGGCAAGTCTGGTCCAGTGTCTTTGGACCACCTCACCACGCAATCGACACAGAAAAACTCGTGTTGGATTACGCATTGGTTTGTAATCAGGCCAACGCGGACGAGAGGTAAGTACAAGTCCGCGCTGATTAACCGGCAGGTACTTCAAGTGTGTTTTGTAGTGCTCGCGGACCTGCTTAAAGGCCTCTGGCAATTGACTGTTGTCCGCCGCCCACAACAAAGTGTCGATCAGTTGACCCGAGACCGGGCCAAACAATTTGGCGTACAAAAGGATACGCCTCAGATCCCGAGTGTGCAAAACACCCGGCAAAACAACCATCACACTCATTACTTAACTCCTCCTACTTTTTTATTACAAAAATGTTCAGTGCCAAAAAGGATACTAGCACATGTTATGTTAAGTGTCAATATTTAATTACCAACCGCCCGAGGCGCCACCACCGCCCGATGAGCCGCCACTAAAACCACCAAACCCTCCCCCGCCCGAACCAAAACCGCCACCACCTATCCACCATGGCGGATTAACCCCGCTCGCTTTGCTCGCGGTATAAGCTCTGGAGACCAAATAATCAAACAATAAGCCAAGTGGGATAAATAACGCGAGCGATAATAAACCGGTATAAATAAACCCCCACCACCAACCCACCAAGAGTCCGGCTACCGCGCCCACCACTCCGCCAGCCCACCAACTTTTAGATCGAGCGAGGATACTCGCCAACCACACGGGTAAAAATAAAATTAACCACAACCAATCGGCATTAAATTTAAAATTATTTTTATCTTCCTGTGGTAAAACCTCACCTTGAGTGGCGGCCATTATTTTATCAACACCAGCATTAATGCCGGAGGCATAATCACCCACTTTAAAAGCCGGTGTTATTTGCTCATTTATAATCCAATAACTTTGAGCATCGGTTAGTGCTCCCTCCAAGCCGTAACCCACCTCAATCCGCAACCGTCGATCCTCTTTAGCAATTAACAAAAGCACGCCGTTATCGGCATTTTTTTGACCAATACCCCACTCTTTAAACAACTTCTCGGCAAAGTTTTCTACCGTGTCACCACCCAAACTAGTTACAGTTACCACAGCAATCTCTTGGCCAGTTTGTTGTTTAAACTTTTCTAACTTAGTTTCTAACGTACTAACGTCGTCAGTGTTTAATAAGTTGGCAAAGTCATTTACCAAACCCCGGGGTGACCCGGGGCTGGTGTAACCCCAAACCAAAATCGGGGTAAGTAAAAATAAACTAAGTAAAAATCTCTTCATTAATTAGAGCTGCACTTTTGGCGCAACTTCAGCACCATCTAAAGCCTCAAAGTAAGCTCGCTCACCAAAGCCAAAAATCTTGGCCCATAAGTTGGTGGGGAAGGTTTTAACCGAGACGTTAAAGGTGCGCACATCATCGTTAAAGCGGCCACGCTCTACACTCACCCTATTTTCAGTCCCCTCAAGTTGAGCCATTAAAGTTTGGACTGTATCTAAGGATTTAAGAGTTGGATAATTCTCCATCACCACCAACAAGCGCGCAAGTGAGCCCTCCACTTGGCTAGCGGCGGCCGCCTTCTCATCTACAGTTTTAGCCCCAGCGTATTGAGTACGAGCAGTGGCAATATCGTTAAACACTTTTTGCTCTTGAGCCATAGCGCCCTTAACACTAGCCACCAAGTTAGGGATTAAATCTAAGCGTCGCTGATACTGTGTTTCTACCTGAGACCACTGTTTATCTACGGCCTCACTTTTAGTGACTAAACCGTTGTAAGAAACAATGCCATAACCAACAATAATGATGGCAACAACAGCAATAATGATCCACTTGTTCATCTTCATACTAAATAAAATTAATTAGTCTTAAAGGTAATATCGCTTGGTAAGGTAAAGACCGAGTTATCTACCTTCCATGGCTCACATTGATAATTAAACTTAGCCTCCAAGTTAACGCCACCAGTTACGGCGCCGCTGCCCGAGGTGCTAACCGGCGCTTTTAAGCCGGCTTTTAAGCCGTCAACCCAACTGTAAGCCGAGCCATCACGGACAATCATGTGAGTACCAACCTTGCCAACCGCCGAGTCAGAGCTAAAGTCGCCTCGCACCTTGCCAGAGGAGACTAAAACCGTGCCATCCACACCGGCACCAACTGTGCCCACCTTAATAGTACACTTTTGAGCCTTAGATGAAGATAATAAATCTTTAAGCGAGAGCTCACCCGCGGCGCTCTGCGGCGCCGCGTTAACCGCACCACTGGTAGAGGTAGCGCCACCCATCTCGCCAGAAATGGCATAAGGCTTAGACGGATCAAAGCCGCCCGTTTTACTACCTTGCCAATAATAATAGCCACCACCAATTACAATTACTGCTACCACTACTCCCACTAAAGTTTTATTCATATTTTTGTTTTTAAAAATTATTTTTTAATTTTATTCAGTTGTTAAACCGTCAAACTCCTCATGCGCCGCCATTGCCTCCTCACGAGTAACGTGGATCGTGCCATCTTTATGATGAGCCGGCGAGTAAATAGTATAAAGCTTAAGTGGCTCGGCGCCAGTGTTAACTACATTGTGCTTAGTGCTGGCTGGCACCACTACCGCGTCGCCATCTTTAACCTCTTGCTCCACACCATTTAACACTACCTTGCCGGTACCCGCCTCAAAGCGGAAAAATTGGTCCCCACCATGCACCTCCTCACCAATCTCCTCGCCCGGTTTTAAACTCATTAACACCAACTGCGAGTAAGGTGCGGTGTAAATAACGTGTCTAAAATTATTGTTGGCAATTGTTAACTCCTCAATAGCGCCATGATAACCCTTGTAAGTAGTCATAGATAAATTAATAAATCATCATTAAGGCGGCGCCGATTAACGCCACATTTTTAGCAAAGGCTACTTGCTGATTGGCGCGAGCCATAGGGTCTTGCTCCTTCCAAAAAGCGTGCATTTTATAAGTAACTGGGACCAAAAAGATGATTAACGCTACCGCACCCCAACTCATCATAAAACCAGTTAAAACCGAGAGACCACCAACCAATAACAAGAGGCCAGAGCCAATAACGGCGGCCTTAGGATTTTTAACCCCCTTGCTGGCGGCGTAACCAGCTAAAGCATTAGACTTAACCAAGTGATTAAAGGCGTTGTAGAGGAAATAACCACCAAAAATAACTCGGCCCAAAGTGTAGAAGAAGAAATAAGACATCATATAAATGAAGTTAACTTAAGCTTGCTAATGGCCCGATTATAGCATAAAATTGCCCTAGTCAACTTGGGAGGAAATGTATGTCTTCTAATGGGACAAAGAAATGCCCCGACTGCCAGACGTCATACCCACAAAACTTGAGTAAATGCCCTGTTTGCGGTAAATACACCTTGCCGTTTCAGGTCCAGCGAGCTTAGGCTCGCTTTTTTATTTGGCACTAACCTTCATCACCTTGCGCACCACAATAAAGATAATGGCGGCCAAAATAACAAAGTTAAGTAAGGCGGCTAAAAAGGCGCCATAAGCCAGATGGACGGGGCCCACATCAAGCACGGCTTGCTCCCAACCCGCTCCGGGGAAGAGGGGTGAGATCATCGGCATAAAAATATCTTTAACCAATGAGTTAACCAAGTCGGTACTGGCTGTACCCATCACAAAGGCCACGGCTAGAGAAATAATTTTATACTCGTGCAAAAACTCCAAAAATTCTTTTAGTAACTGGTTCATAAAATGATTATAGCAGATTACATCTTACGGCTGTCATAGGCCCAGTGGAGCAGAGCTTGGCGCTGGACGGGCCTGCAATTAATATCACCGGCCCGACAATTTTTAGTTAGTTGGGCAATGTGGCGCGAGATGGCCCACCAGCGCTTAATTTGCCGCTCATCCTCCTTGGGCAAGCGCCGACCCATATAATATCTACAATACCACTGGAACCAGCCCCTCGGATCATCTTTATAAATCCAGCCCTTAGCTCGCCAAACCTTAAGCGGTTGGCTCGCATCAACTTTAAAATAATTAAGCTCGGGGCTATGCCCCGGCGCGCCGGCGGGGTGCAACTTAGCTTTAGTAAACCAAGTTTTAGGGAACTCCTTTTTACAATCGCGCATATACCGCCCACCAAAAACGCCCAGCCGGAGCATCTCGGCTGGCGTTAAGTCGGGCTTAAAAGTGGGGTCAAACTTTTTACCCACCGGCGCAGTACGATAATATCGATAATTCTTCTGCATTTTATCATTCACCACTACCACGCTGCTTGCCCGTCCGTAGCTTTTAGCGAAGGAGGGCATTTTATCACTTACCTTAACCACTCGTGACGGCATAAGACAGTTAAAATAATTTTAGAGTTTATTTAACGCAGCGCGAGTGGCCGGACCAACAACTCCAATTTGAGTTAAGCCCTTAGCCGCTTGAAATTTAATAACCGCCGCTTTAGTTAGGGGCCCAAAGTAACCAGTGGCCGCCCCAGAGAAGTAGCCGTGCTGTTTTAAAACAGTTTGTAAGTTGGTTACCTGCGCGCTAGTTAACCCCTCATATAAGTAGGTGTTAAATACATAACCACTAGCGCCACTAGTAGTAGGGGTAACCACCGCCACAGTACTGCCCACACTCCCCCCTCCGGCCAAAACAACTGTTACCTTATTAATTAAAGTTTGACTCGCGCCCAAGGTTTGGAGTAAAGCAGTAACTGTTTGAATTTGAGCACTGCTTAAACTGGCAAGTGTGCCAGTGGTGGTAATGGTGCCCGAGGTTACCGCCACCGCCGTATTAACCGAGGCATTGTGACCCAAGGCATCACTCACATTAACTGTAATACTGTGTAAGCCCACATCAGAGCTCTGCGGCACCCAGTGGAAGTAGCCTCCCGAGTTAATACTACTTTGATTAACAGTGCTACCGGTAAAAGAGTCTTTAACCGTGTAAGCGCGATCGGTAAAGCCGTAAGCATTAACTAAAAAGTTAAGCGCCTGACCCACCTTTACGTTGCTCCCTGGCGATAAAGAGTCAATAGAGGCCAAGGGCACATTAGAGCTAACGTTAAATGACACTTGATTAGTGGCCGTGTGACCATAAGTGTCGTTGGCGGTAACGGTAATAACGTGATTACCCATATCGCCCACCGCCGGCACCCATCTAAAACTGCCGTCGCTGCTTAAATTGCTGCTAGTTAAAGAGCTACCACTAAAAGAATCTTTAAAACTGTAAGTAGGATTGGTAAAGCCGGGCGCAGTTAAATTAAAAGTGGCCACCTCGCCAATATTAATAGCGTTACCAGGATTAATAGAGTTAATAGATACCGTGGCCGAGTTGGAGACCACAATTTGTTGTTGGATGGCGCTACTATTGCCCAAACCATCGGCCACACTAATGGCCAAAATGTGTGTGCCTACATCATTACTATTTGGCGTCCAGTTAAAATTGCCACTACCGCTAATGTTGTTGGCCGAGACACTACTACCACTAAACGAGTCACTAATGCCATAAATAGGACTAGTGGCCCCTGAGGCCGAGATGGTAAATGAGACAGTGGTCCCCGGCGAGACGGTGGTGGAGGGCGAGGGAGAGGAGATAGTTACATAAACGCTGGCATACGCGCTGGCCAAAGGTAAAGCAAAGGCCAAAACCGCGGCCAAAAAAATTTTTTTAATCATCTTACTAATTAATACGAGTTAACGCACCATAAAGGTGCAGGTTTTAATAACAACCCTCACATTATAGCACTTTAATAAAATAATTTAGCTAAAACGGATCGTGAGTTACGCAATCTTGATAAGTGGTGGTGCCATTTTGCTCAATAAAAGCGCCGGCGCCCTTAGTCCACAAGACCAAGCTCTCATCGTTATTGGCATAACGCACGCCAGAGGCCGAGATAGTCTGCTTAAGTGTATAACTCTCGCCACTAGTTAAGCTTAAAACAGCCACACTCTGACCCGAGGTGCCAGCCAAACCAACCTTAAAAGCTTGCCCACTAGGACAAGTGTAATTAAATTGTTTATTTATCTGATTAGATTCAGAAAAGTTGGGGTCAACAATCCCCCAGCGATTATTTTGATCAAGCTTAAGATACACACTTTTACCAATAGAGGGCGGAGTGATCATGGGCTCGGTGGGCGCTCGGTCGGCATAATTAAAGACCACCACATTTTTATGTTGCGGATTAGAGCTAAGGTTAGTACTCTGCGGGGCCACTCTATCGCCCAATAAGTAACCATCGGAGCCCACATAACCCGCGCCAGTGTTAACCGCCGCCACCGCATAATAAAAAGTGCCCGAGCCACCCGGCGAGCGCGTAATAATAAA
>CAYVQX010000009.1:0-5722 GCA_964453715.1 uncultured Candidatus Saccharibacteria bacterium
TAAGTACGCACGAGATTATTCAGATTTTTAAAAAAATTAATGACATTGGCACGACCGTTATTTTAACCACTCACAATAAGGGAGTCATTGATGATTTAGGTAAGCGAGTTTTAACCATGGAGAATGGTAAGATCGTGCGAGATGATAAAAAGGGCCGTTATGTTTTATAATTAATTATTATGTTACTTACTAACCTTAGACGCATTGCTCAAGCTGGCTTCAACAACTTTTGGCGGACGCCGGTCGTTTCTTTAGCCTCGGTTTTAACCTTAACTGTTACCTTGTTTGTTGTTGGCTCGTTATTGCTTGGTTCGGCTTTTCTTGATTCCACTTTAAAAAATATTGAGGATCAAGTTGATATTAGCGTTACTTTTACACCTGATGCCACCGAGTCAGATGTTTTGGCGTTTAAAGATTCATTATCTAAATTGCCCGAGGTTTCAGTGGTGGAGTATTTATCGCGTGATCAAGAGTTAAGCTCCTTCCGCGATCGACATAAAGATAACGCCTTAATCATCCAATCTTTAGACGAAGTGGGTAATCCCTTTGGCGCTAGGCTCAATATTAAGTCGGCTGACCCAGCTCATTATGAGACAATCGCCAAGTTTTTAGACACTCAAAACAGTGGTGATGGGAGTAAAGACATTATTGACCATATTAGTTTTAAAAAGGATGTGGTAGATAAATTACTCCAAGTTATTGGCTCTAGTCGGCGGATGGGCGTGGCCTTGTCTATTGTGTTAATAATCTTGTCGATTTTGGTAACAGTTAACACCATTTCTTTAGCTATTTACACTTCTCGGGAGGAGATCTCGGTTATGCGTTTAGTTGGAGCCTCTGATCTATATGTCCGTGGTCCGTTTATGATGGAGGGCGTAATTGCTGGTGTAATTGGTTCTATTTTAGCTATGGTTTTGCTCTATCCAAGTACGGTTTGGGTGCGTAATGCTACTACCAATGTTTACGGCGGCATTAATCTTGTGTCCTACTATGTGGAAAACTTTGGTCAGATCTTCCTTGTCTTGCTTGGCTCTGGTATACTCTTGGGCGTGATTGCCAGTTACCTTGCGGTCCGTAAATATGTCAAAGTCTAAACGATCTAAAACTAAGACTAAAGTCAAAACCAAACTTCTTAAGAAGGGCGCTCCGCACCCCCAAAATAAAAAACAACCTCATAAATATATCTTTGTCCTCGGCGGCGTTATGTCGGGCGTAGGCAAAGGGGTCACCACTGCCTCGATCGGGAAAATACTCTCCGCTCGGGGCTTTAAGGTTAATCCAATGAAGATTGACCCATATTTAAATGTGGACGCCGGCACCATGAATCCTATTGAGCATGGTGAGGTGTTTGTGCTCGACTCAGGGTTGGAGTGTGACCAAGATATGGGTAATTACGAGCGCTTTTTAGATGTCTCGGTGCCCCCAGAGAACTATATGACCAGTGGCATGGTTTATAAATATGTTATTGATAAAGAGCGCGCTTTGGGCTACGGCGGTAAATGTGTGGATCCAATCCCAGCTTTACCAGACGAGATTTTACGTCGACTAAAAGTGGCCCGAGAAAAAACTCGCTCAGATGTAACAATTGTGGAGATCGGTGGTACGGTAGGCGAGTATCAAAATGCTATTTTTATTGAGGCGGCGCGGATTTTAAAATTAAAAAATCCCGACGATGTTATTTTTGTATTAGTCTCGTACTTGCCGGTGCCAGACAAAATTGGCGAGATGAAGACTAAACCCACTCAATATGCGGTGCGCTCGCTTAACTCTTATGGTGTTCATCCCGACATTATTGTTGCTCGGAGTGAGCGGCCGCTAGACTTAAGACGGAAGGAGAAAATTGCCTTCTCCTCCAATGTGCCGGTAGAGCATATTATCTCGGCGCCAGATGCTGACAGTATTTATGATATCCCACTTAACTTTGAGCAAGATCGTTTAAGTGACACTTTGTTAAAAATTTTAAAAACCACTCCGCGCTCACGTGATTTAAATGACTGGCGCAAGATGGTAGCGAGGATTAAAAACTCTACCGATGAAGTAAAAATTGGCGTGGTGGGTAAATATTTTAAAACCGGCGATTTTGTTTTATCTGATGTTTATATTTCAATTATTGAGTCGCTTAAACACGCTGCTGGTGCGCATAAGGTTAAGGCTAAATTAGAGTGGTTAGATGCCAGTGATTATGAGAATAACTCTAAAAAGTTGGCCGAGTTAGAAAACTTTGACGGCATTTTAGTGCCAGGAGGTTTTGGCGAGCGGGGAGTGGAGGGTAAGATTGCCGCTATCCGTTACGCGCGCGAGCGAGGGATACCTTACTTTGGTTTGTGTTACGGCATGCAGTTAATGGTTATTGAATTTGCCAGACACGTAACCGGTTTAACTGGCGCGCACACTACCGAGGTTAATGCTAAGACCAAATATCCGGTCATTGATATTATGCCCGACCAAAAAGAGAAGATGGCCCGCTCCGATTATGGTGGGACTATGCGCTTGGGTGCTTATGCGGCTCAAGTTAAAAAAGGCACCATTGCTTATGAGGCTTATGGGTCAAATAAAATTAGCGAGCGTCACCGGCATCGCTTTGAGGTTAATCCAGAGTTTATAAAATTATTGGAGGAGAAGGGGCTCACCTTCTCGGCGACCTCGCCAGACGGCGTTTTAATGGAGATTGCTGAACTACCGCGCGAGACGCACCCATTTTGTTTAGGAACTCAATTTCATCCAGAGTTTAAATCAACACCATTAAATCCTCACCCTCTCTTTTTAGAATTTATTAAAGCGGCTAAAAAACGCGCCGGTAAATAGTTAGTTTTAAATAAAAAACCGGCGGGCGCTGGGGGTTACAGCGCTCCGCCGGCATCCGAATTGGTCCGCAGCCCAGTTTCGGAATTGCCCGGGGTCCCGGAACTACATAGTAACAGACGACTATTCATCTGTCAATTGGCGTAATCTTGGTTGCAAAACAACTCCCTCGTCGATCTCGTTAAAGATTTTCTCTAAACTTTTAGTCAAGCCGCTGGAAGTTGTCATCTCTATCAAGTTGCACATTGATTGGTTGACTATCTGCATTAAACAAGCTAGGGCAATTTGTTCATCGGTTATGTGATGATTAACTTTGGCAGCTTCTTTTATTGCCTCAGCCCGTTCTGTGGGGGTGGTCTGTTTCCAAAAAGGATTCTTACGCAATTCTTCACTTATCTCATGAAGATTAATTCTGGCGGCTTGGATTTTACTAATAAGCCCTGGCCAATATTTGTTGTATTGGTCACAACAATAATTTAGTCTTTGAATCTCGGTGTAAATTAGAAGGCAAAAAGCCCTTCTAGAATGATCATTGGCCCCACAAATAAAATCGAGGTCATTGAGGTCATCATGCCTACTCATTATTGTTTCCTCCGCTGGTTAATCTTGAGTTAAGTCCATTTTTTTCCTTTATTACCCTAGCATAGCCTCTAGACGGCGCCAAGTGCTATAATGGCGCCAAGATGCTTAAATACTTGGCTTATTTGGGTTTTGGGATAGCGGTGGCGCTAGTGGTGTCTGGTAGCTTGTGGTGCGCCTCTTGCCGTGATTGGTTCCAAACTAAGCCGGCTACGCCGGTAATTACTGGCAGTGGAGCTTGGCAAGATAAGATTAAAGTTACCTCACTTCAGGCTGGTGATTATGTTACCTCGCCACTAGTAATTAAAGGCGAGGCTCGGGGGACTTGGTTTTTTGAGGGCAGCTTCCCCGCTAGCTTGGTTGATTGGGATGGTAAGATTATTGCTGAAGCTCCAGCTACGGCTCAAGGTGAGTGGATGACACAAGACTATGTACCTTTTACCTTAACCTTAACTTTTACTAAACCAACTTATAGTGAGAGAGGCGCTTTAATCCTCCATAATGATAATCCTTCGGGTCGGCCAGATTTAGACGCAGCTATTGAGATCCCGATTAAATTTAAATAAAATGAAGATCAATCGCTTATTTGGTTTAATTATTTTAGCTCTCGGTTTAATTTTGTTAGGCGTGGCTTTGTGGCAACCTAAACCATTAATTATTGAAAATAAAACAAACACTAACTTGCAACTAACACTAAAAAATTTAACCACTGGGGGAGAGATAAACCCACTTTATACTTGTGATGATAAGGGTTACAGTCCGCCGTTTGAGATTGGGGGAGTGCCAGCGGGGGCCCAAACCCTGGCTTTAACAGTTATTGATCCTGACGCGCCTAATGGTCAGTTTGTGCATTGGTTAATGTGGAATTTAAGCCCAGACACCAAGGAGTTAATTGAGGATACTTTACCTATTGGTGTGACTACCGGCACTGGTAGTGCTGGCCGAGTGGGTTATGTGGGTCCATGTCCACCCAAGGGCACTCATCATTATGTGTTTAAACTTTTAGCCTTGGATACTAAACTTGATTTACCCGTTTCTACCACTTTAACCGAGTTTAATAATGCGGTGGCTGGGCACATTTTAGCCACCGCGGAGACGGTGGCCACTTATACCCGCCAAGCTAAATAATGTGGATCAATAAATACTTGGCCAGTCAGGGCTATGCCACGCGCCGCGGCGCCGATGATTTAGTTAAAGCTAAAAAAGTTTTTATTAATGGTCGTTTGGCGGTGGCCACTGATAAGGTGGCTGAGGGCGATAAGGTTGAGGTTAAAGGGGCGGCTAAAACTGCTTATCGCTATTACGCTTACAATAAGCCGCGCGGCGTAATTACTCACTCGGCTCAAGGTGAGGCCGAGGAGGAGATAAAAGAGTTGGTGCCGCTTAAGGGCATCTTCCCAGTGGGGCGGTTAGATAAAGCCTCGCGGGGTTTAATTATTTTAACCAATGACGGTCGGATTACCGACCGCTTGCTTAGTCCGCAATATGCTCATGATAAAGAGTATGAGGTAAAGGTGGAGCCAATGTTAAAGAGTAATTTTAAAACTAAAATGGAGCGTGGTGTAAATATTGAGGGTTATAAAACTAAGCCAGCCAAGGTCACTATTTTAAATAATAATGTTTTTAGGATTATTTTAACCGAGGGTAAAAAGCATCAGATCCGTCGGATGTGTGCCGCTTTTGATTACGCTGTGCGTGACTTAAAACGGACTCGAGTGATGAATATTAAGTTAGATAAATTGGCCGAAGGCGAGTATCGCGAGATTAAAGGCGACGAGCTTAAAACCTTTTTAACTGGGCTGGGATTATAAGTGAAGAAGTGCTGCGGGACATACGGAGCTGGGGAACCCACGGTTCTCCCAGACCTTCCTCTACGGGAGAAGATATCTTCTCCCGACCCCTCATCCCTAGTCCCGCATCCTCCTCATTTTCAATTCGTCGGCTGCGGGACTAGGATTCGAACCTAGATAAACAGATTCAGAGTCTGTTGTCCTACCATTAGACGATCCCGCAAAGTGGGGTAAAACACAAATAATCTACCACATTTTAGCTAAAAGAAAAGCGGTCGGTGCAGGAGGCACCAACCGCGGGAGAGGAGTAGTTATTGAGGATCTTGAGTTAGACGCTCTCTGATCCACTGGATTATGGAGACCTCCTCTTTTTTGAGGATCGTTACACCCAAACCTCGGTATTCATCAAGAATATCTTGTTCGGTTGTACCGGTAATTGAGAATATCTCATACCGGTCCGGGTTGTTCTCCATTAAATGCTCGGCGATTTTGAGGCCATCTCGAGGCTTACCCAAGTCGTCATCCAAAAGGATGACGGTGGGGTGGTGGCG
>CAYVQX010000009.1:5822-7303 GCA_964453715.1 uncultured Candidatus Saccharibacteria bacterium
TTAAGTATAAAAACTCCATTTTAAAGAGGCAAAACGTTGTTTTATTGGCTGTTTTAATTGTTGGTTTGGTAGCGGGATGGTTTTTAAGGGACTTATTTTTAGACTTTAATCTATATGCAAATCACTCTTTAAGAGAGACTTCTTCTCGGTACAAGTTTATTTATCCATTATTGGCTGGTGCCGACTCTGGTTTAAATCGAGATTTTAATGATTTAGAGTCAATTTTGGCGGCTAAAATTGCAAGTCAAATAAAAGCTAATAAAATAATAAATGCTTCAGTCTATTATCGTGATCTAAAAGACTCTCGTTGGGCTGGAGTTAATGAGGGTGTGCAATATTCTCCAGCCAGCATGTTTAAGTTGGTAACGGCTTTTTCTCTCCTTAAGCAAGCTCTAATTAAAACCGACTTATTAGACAATAAGGTGACTATTAATTTTAAAAATAAAAGTAGTCAAACTTACACCGTTGGTCAATTAATTAAATTTATGTTAATTGACTCAGATAATAGCGCAAAAGATGTTTTAGAGAGCTTAATAAAACCAGATGAACGCAAGCTCATTTTTACTGATTTAGGGCTGGATTATGTAGATGTTAATGACGGCGGTGATGTTATCTCGCCTCAAAAGTACTCGATCTTTTTTAGGGTCTTGTTTAATGCCACTTACCTAGGGCCAGAATTATCAGAGCGGACCTTGTCTGTACTCGCCGACGCTACTTTTAAAGATGGATTAGTGGCGGGTGTACCTAAAAACGTGGTAGTCTCGCACAAGTTTGGTTATAGAGTTTTTGATGATAGAGATCCAAACTCATTGCGAGAGTTGCACGATTGTGGGATTGTTTATTATCCAAACCATCCCTACTTATTGTGTGTTATGACTAAGGGCACAAATTATGACAACCTTAAAAATACGATAAAAGATTTATCGGCAATAGTTTACGATTATAACTTAGTTCATTATCGCTAGTTAAGGAGTTGGTCTACCACCTCTTTAACCACAGCGCCGTCGGCGGTGCCTTTGGTCTCCTTCATTACGGCACCCACAATCATACCAGCTTTAGATTTATCACCGTTAAACTCGGCAATTTTAACTTGAGCAATCTTCTCAATTTCCTCGCGGGGCATTTGGGCTGGCAAGTAGCTCTCAATAATTTTAAGCTCGGCTTGCTCGCTCTCGGCCAAGTCGGCGCGACCGCCGGCGGTAAATTGCTCAATAGAGTCCTTGCGTTGCTTGCTAGCGCGCTTAATTACCGCGAGGGTCTCATCGTCGGTTAAAAAGTCGTCGGGCTTTTTACCTTTAGTGACTAGCTCGTTGGTAAAGGCGGTGATTAAACCTCGCACTACCGAGAGTTTAACCGCATCTTTAGCCTTCATAGCCTCTTTAATCTCACCCTTAATTTTCTCGTGCAACATAAAATATTTAGTTAGCTTTTATGGCCGGATTATAACAAATTTGGCCCAAAAATAAAGCGGCCGGGGCACT
>CAYVQX010000009.1:7403-16897 GCA_964453715.1 uncultured Candidatus Saccharibacteria bacterium
CTTTTATGGCCGGATTATAACAAATTTGGCCCAAAAATAAAGCGGCCGGGGCACTTGGTGCCCCGGCCGAGATTTTATTCATCACACTTTATACCTCCTCCTTTTCTTGTCCACCAAAAACGGGTCCGTTCCCCTTCATCAATTCTTGCCGTTTCCTCTCCTTTATAATGGCTATTGGTGACATGATTATACAGCACGGTATAATCACTGAGCATAGCATTACTGCCCTTATATCTGCGCCGGTAATTTTCATACACATCCCTCTCTGTCTTAAAAGACCTTTAGCCTTGCAAGCTGGAGTAATGCTCGCACCTAGACTATTTATTGTCAAATCGAAGATACCAATATGCTATACTCGCTTTTATGGATGAGAGTAAATTTAACGATGCTTTAAGCAAGTTAAACGCCGAGCAACGCGAGGCGGTTGATACTATTGAGGGCCCCGTAATGGTAGTGGCGGGCCCGGGCACGGGTAAGACCCAGATTTTAACCTTGCGGATTGCCAACATTTTGGCCAAGACGGATACCGCGCCAGAGCAAATTTTGGCCCTTACTTTTACCGAGAGTGGGGTGGCCAGTATGCGCAAGCGCTTGTCAGAGATTGCCGGTAGTCGTGCTTACGCGGTTAATATCAACACCTTCCACGGTTGGTGTAATGAGGTGATTAAAAAGTATCCCGAGGACTTTCCGCGGATTGTGGGGGCTAAAAATATTCATGAGGTTGATCAGGTGGCAATCTTGGAGACTTTAATAGAGAACTTGCCACTTAAAATCCTTAAACCATTTGGCGATAAATTTTTATACGTTAAGCATTTAAAGCGGGCCATAGAGGAGCTTAAGCGCGAGGGTTTAACCCCAGCCGATTTTAAAAATATTTTAAGCCAAGAGCGCGAGAGTTTTACTAATCTCCCTGACCTTTATCATGAGAAGGGGGCCCACAAGGGTAAAATGAAGAGTGAGTATATTAAGCTTGCTCGCGAGTTGGATAAAAATGATGAGTTACTTTTGGTTTATTATGAGTATGAGGAGAGATTAAAAGCAGAGAGACTTTACGATTTTAGCGACATGATTATGGAGGTCTTGCAAGCACTCCGCCAAGAGCCTGAGTTGCTCCAAGTGTTGCAAGAGGAGCATCAATACCTTTTGGTTGATGAGCATCAAGACACTAACAACGCTCAAAATAAAATTATTGAGTTGTTAATGAGTTATCACCAGCGCCCCAACTTGTTTGTGGTGGGCGATGATAAGCAGGCTATTTACCGCTTCCAAGGAGCGTCATTGGAGAACTTTTTATACTTTAAACAACTTTATCCCGAGGCTAAGTTAATTACTTTAGAGTCTAATTATCGCTCGCAACAAACAGTTTTAGATGCGGCTCACAGTTTGTTGGCCGGGGCTAAATTAAGGGCTCAAGCCAGCCACACCTCAAAGCCAATTAAGGTTTATGCGTTTGATAAAAACGAGGAGGAGATTTATTGGCTAGCCAATGAGATAAAACAAAAAATTGCCGCTGGGGCCGAGCCGAGTGAGGTGGCAGTGCTTTACCGTGACAATCGTGATGCCTTCCCCTTGGCACGGATGTTAGAGAAGTTATCGGTGCCGTTTATTATTGAGTCAGATCAAGACTTACTCTCTCAACTTGATGTCCAAAAGTTAATTATTATTTTGGCGGCGCTTAATAATTTTGGCAATGATGTGTATTTGGGCCCAGTGCTCCACTTAGATTTATTTAAGTTGGAGCCGCTTTTGGTTTATGCCTTAATTAGGCAGGCTCACGATGAAAAGAAGCATCTCTGGACCTTGCTTAAAAATGATTCTGAATTGAGTCCTGTCTATGACAAGTTAAAAGAGTGGCATAGTTGGAGTCAAAACGAGGACTTATTAACTGTGTTTGAGAAGTTGGTGCGGAGCTCAGGGATGTTGGAAAGTATTTTAACCTCCAGTGAGGCGGAGGATCGTTTTGAGGCGGTGCGTCGATTGTATAGTGAGGTTACCACTTTAGTGGAGGCTAAACCCGAGGCAACCTTGGCCGACTTCTTTAAATATTTAGAAACAGTTAAAACTCACTCGTTATTTATTAAGCGCGCTAAATTGGGCGGCCGCCAAGGTAAAGTGCGCCTAATGACCGCCCATCGCTCTAAGGGTTTAGAGTTTGATACAGTGTTTATCACAGGCGCTTATGACGGTCATTGGGGCGGTAAAAAAACTCGGGAGTTACTTAAATTAGTACCGGCTGTTTATAAGTTAAAAACTGATGCTGACTTGTCCGCCGTAGCCTTGGCGGAGGCGGATGAGCGGCGACTCTTTTATGTGGCGCTTACTCGGGCGAGGCAAGAGGTGCTTATTAGTTATAGTAAGTTAGGTGAGAGTGGTCGCGAGCAGTTGCCGAGCCAATTTGTAACCGAGATTAAGCCGGAGTTAATAGAGTTGGTTGGTATTAACGAGTGGCAAAAAAAATATAAAAATAATAAAGAAATTATTTTCTCCCCGACAGATAAAACGGGTGAGCACTCGCTCCGCGATCAAGAATTTATTAAAGAAATATTTTTAAAACAAGGTCTCTCGGTCTCGGCTTTAAATAATTATTTAGTTTGTCCGTGGCGCTATTTTTATCGCAACTTAATCCGCTTACCCGAGGCGCAGAATAAAACCCAACTTTATGGTATTGCCGTCCACGCCGCTTTGGCCGATGCTTTTAGGTTAATTAAAGAGCGTGATATTACGGTAGACTCACTCTTGGCAAGCTTCAAGACTCATTTAAATAAATTACCGTTAACTAAAAATGATTTGGCCGAGGTACTAGCTAAAGGGCAAAAAGCCCTTACTGGTTGGTGGGAGACTTATCATGAGGGGTGGAATAATAATGTGTTAACCGAGTTTAAGATTGCTGGTGTTTTATTGACGCCAGATATTAGACTCACGGGTGTACTAGATAAAATTGAGTTTACCGGTGATGGTAACAAGGTGCGGGTGGTGGATTATAAAACCAAGCAACCCATGAGCCGTAATGCCATTATGGGTGAGACGCAAACCGACGATGATGGTAACTACTTCCGCCAACTCGTGTTTTATAAATTACTCTTAGATAATTATGAATCGGGAAAATACTTAATGAGAGATGGGATGATAGATTTTATCGAGCCGGCTGATAATGGTAAATATAAACAAGAGAGTTTTGAGATAAAGCCAGAAGATGTAACTGAACTGGAGACCGTAATTAAACAAGTGAGTGAGGAGATTTTAAATCTCGCTTTTTGGGATAAACGCTGTGATGACAAAAAGTGTGAGTATTGTAAATTGCGAGAGGTGATGAGATAACTATTTTGTGTCTACTATTTTTTGGGCGATTGGGATCATGAGGAGGGCCGAGAGACCAAGGAGGGCAAAGAGGAAGTGGATCGGGAGAACAAATAAGACTAAAGTTGCAAAGAGTGGGGCAATTAAGTAAGAGAGTGGTACCATGTTGCGAGAGAGAGTTAAAACATCTACATCTTCTGGACCAATTTTTTTAAATAAATAAGTCTCCTTCATAATCTCCACTGCCGCGGCGCCCACTCGGGTAATAAAGAGTAATACTGACCAAGCCAAAATATTAGGCACAAGCAACCATGGTATAACTAAAGTTGAGACACCAGCAATAATTAAACCTACAATTAAGAGCTCCTTCTCGCCGTATACACGATCAGCCAAGCGGCCCAAGGGATACTCGACTAAAACAAAAGGCAATAACATCCAAGTAAAAATAATACCAATTGATGGCCAGTCTAAACCAATGTGCTCGTGGAGATAAATAGGTGAGTAAACTACCATTACGGCGTAAAAGATGTTGAGCCAAAGATCAATAAAGAGAATGTTTTTTAAATTTTGGCTAGCTAAGTCCTTGTTTTTAATTAAACGACGCAGGGTTTGCCACCATCGCTCTTGTTTAATATTGCTGCGTTTTGAGGAGTGATTAATTATTAACAAACCAACCGGCATAAATAAAAGACCCGAGGTAATATAAAGCAAGCGATAACCACCGTTAGTAATTAAGGCGGCCGCGGCTAAGGGCGAGAGTAACCAACCTAAGTTAACTAAAGTTAGGAAGAAGCCGCGGATTTTACCAGTCGTAACATTATCGGTGGCCTCCTCTAAATAAAGGTCGGTTAAAAAGCGGAGTAAAATAGAGCCCGCATAAAAAATTATGAAGGCGCCAACAACTAAACCAGCCGTATGATTACTGGCTAAACCGAGTGCGGCAATGCTGGTAGTTAGACCACCAATAAAAATAATCGTTTGTAATTGATATTGTTTTAAAAGCCATGGGCCCATGGCTAATAATAGTAAGGTGGCAATGGAGGCCGCCGCATAAACTAACCCTACCCAACCCTCACCTAAGCGCTCAGCTAAAAAGGAGGAGCTAATATAAGAGGTAAGAGCCGTGGCAAAAGCCAAAACTAAGCCTAAAATATAAGCTAAAACTCTTTGACCACGTGAGAAGGTGGGCGACATAACTTGTTTAAACTTCAATTAAGACTGGTAAAATAATTGGTCGTTTAGCGGTTTTTTTAAGTAACTCTTTACCAACTTGCTCGCGGACATTGTTTTTAACATAGTCAAAGTTAATTGGATGCATTTTAGCAGTGCTATCCTCAATAACCTTTTTGGTCATAGCCCGGACGTGACGGAGTAAGTCTTGAGACTCTTTTAGATAAACAAAGCCACGAGAGATAATATCTGGTGATTTGCGGACCTTACCAGTTTTAATATCAATAATAGCAATAATCACAAACATACCATCTTGAGCTAAAACTTGGCGATCGCGGATTACCACCTCTTGAACATTGTTTGAGTCTAAGCCGTCAACCATTACCACGCGCGATGAAGCACTCTCCTTAAGAGCAACAAACTTTTTGCCTTGATCTTGAATTTCTACCACCATACCGTTGTCGGGGACGATGATATTTTTTTCTGGCATACCTAACTCCTCGGCTAAGTCACGATGAACAGTAAGCATGTAGTGACTACCGTGTACTGGGAGGAAGTATTTAGGCTTAATCATTTTATGGACCCACGCTAACTCGCCTTTATAAGAGTGACCAGAGGAGTGGACGTTGGCCACACCGACGGTAATAATTTTAGCGCCTTGGCGAGAGAGATTATCTTTTAACTTCTCAACACTCTTCTCATTACCAGGGATAACCGAGGAGGAGAGGAGGACGGTGTCACCTTTTTTAATTTTTACCGTGCGGTGCTCTTTATTACTCATGCGCATTAAAGCGGCAAACTCATCACCTTGGGCGCCGGTGGCTAAAATAACCAACTTATCTTCTGGATAGTCGCCCATATTCTCTGAGGCAATAATGGTCTCCTTTTTAACCTTTAAAATACCAAGCTCCTTAGCAATCTCTACGTTTGTCTTCATTGAGCGACCCTCAATGGCCACTTTTTTACCCAAGCTCTCGGCCGCCTCTACCACCGCCACAATCCGATCAAAAAGGGAGGCAAAGGTGCCCACAATAATACGACCCTTAACTTTAGCAATAATATCTTTAAGATTTTTATGAACCTCTTTTTCTGGATAAGAGAAGCCTTCTTTAGTGACGTTAGTGGAGTCGGCAATAAGAATTAAGTTATTTTCTTTACCTAATTTGCTATAGGTCTCTACCTCAAAGTCGGCAGGGACACCATCCTTATTTTCTACCTTTACGTCACCGGTAAAAATGGCGTTGCCAAGCGGTGTCTCTACAATTACTCCAAAACAATCGGGGATAGTATGAGTGGCGCCAAAAAAGCGGACAGTAAAGTCGCCCAGTTTTAACACATCATCTTTACCCACCATCCTAATATCTAGTTTAGGTAAATGGGGGAACTCCTCTTGGCGCTTTTTGATCATTACGGCAGTGAGGAGCGAGGTATAAATTGGTGGATTACCAATTTTATCCATGATGTAGGGGATACCGCCAATGTGGTCTAAGTGGCCGTGAGTGATAATAACTGCTTTAACGCGGCTCTTGTTTTGCTCAACATAAGTTGAGTCGGGGATAATATAATCAACACCCGGAGTCTCATCACCAGCAATTTGGAAGCCAATATCAACAATTAAAATTGTCTCGCCATACTCAATGGCGGTCATGTTTTTACCCACCTCCTCTACACCACCTAGCGGGATAATGCGGAGATTGCCGGCCGCTAGTGGTGGTACTTTAGCGTTGGCGGCTGGAGCATTGCCCTCCCGTCCACCACCCGATAAATTACTACGACGAGGACCACTGCCAAAACCACGGCTTCCACGAGTAGGCGGTCGGCGATTGGCTTTATTAAAATGTGGTCGGGGACGAGCGGCTAGCTTAGGACTAGGAGCAGAACTAGGATTAGAATTAACTGGAGGCATATTATTTTAAGCGATTAATAAGATTAGTAGTAGAGGCAAACCAAGGCCAAACATTATCAACTTTGGTATACCAGTGGTAAACATCAGTAAAACGATCGGCGGCAGTAACGAGAGCTGGCAAGTGTACGCCTTGAATTTGGTTAGGCAACAAGTACACAAATGACGGTGCGTATAAGAAGACAGCGGGTGTGTCGTTGCGGATAATCTGGTCAAACTCGGAGAGCTTTTGACCGCGAGCGTTACGGTCGGTGAGGCCGCGGGCCTCGGTTAAAATTTTATCAACACTAATATTGGCATACATGGCCACATTGAGACCTGGATCTAAGCGCTGACTAGAGTGCCAAAAAGCGAGCGGATCAGGATTACGGCCAACTACCTCACCAAAAAAGAGGGCCTCATATTGGCGGGGGCGGATAACATTTTGATTTAAGTCGCCCAACTCAAATGGTTTTAACTCAACTTGAGCACCTAAAGCTTGCCAATCTTTAACCACGGCCTCGGCGGCAGCTTGGAGCTCTGGCGTGTTGGGGGTAGATAAGCTAAATCTTAAAGTATAAGTTTTAGCTTTAGTTTTTTTGGTCCAAACTCCGTCACTATTTTTAAGCCAGCCGTTTTTAGTGAGGAGTGCGGCCGCCTCAGCAGGGCTGCCGCCGCTAGCCTTAATTTTGTTGGCGGCCGCGGCGCCCAAAGTGCCTGGTGGCAAGGGGCCGCTTAAAGGCTCGCCATAACCGGCTAAAACTTTTTTAATTAAACCTGGTTTATCTACGGCTAAATTAAGTGCTTGGCGTACCTCCGGCTGGGTAAAAATCTCGGCTTGGTTTTGATTAAAGAAAACGGCAAACACTCGAGGGAAGGGGGCAGTAATAACCTGATGACGGAAGTCGGCCAACTCGGCTACGCGCTCTGGTCGGATGGCGCTTAAGCTTTGGATCGCGCCAGTTTTGTAAGCCTCAACCAAGTCGTCCTCGTTGGCATAAAAATTTAGAGTAATAGAGCTTAAATTTGGCTCGCCTAAAGCAAAGTTGTTGAAGCCAGTTAATTTATACCACTGTGGTAAACCCGAGCGATCAAACTTGGTACCACTAACTTTAAATGGGCCAGAACCAATGGGCTCAACATTCTCATGAGCGAGAGAAAAGCCCTCAGGCGTAATACTCTGCCAAATGTGTTTAGGTAAAATACCCATCGTAGTGCTCTCAAGGAAGGTGGCGTAAGGCTGTTTTAAGTGGAAGCGGATTTGAGTGGGGGAAACTTTTTCTACCGTTACTCCATCCCAAGCGCCGCGACGAGAGCTTTTAATAAGTGGGTCTTGAGCTTTAAGGATAGTGAACTCAACGTCATCGGTAGTTAGAGGTGTGCCATCTTGGAAGGTGAGCCCCTTTTTAAGAGTAAAAGTGTAAACGCGGTTATCACTAGAGACCTCATAAGAGGCGGCTAAGTCGGGGATTAACTCGCCCTCGCCATTTACTCGCATTAAACCAGAGTAAACTAGGGCGGTTAAATCGCGATCGGCATCGGAGATGGCTAAAAGCGGATTAATAAAACGAGGAGTACCAATAATACCCTCAGTTAAAGAGCCGCCATGGCCAGCCACTGGGACCAAAACCTGATTGTTTAAATAAGAGAGCAATCCAAGCAAGCTAGCTACAAAAACAATTGCTAAGCCGGCTAAAATAAGTTGTTGTTTTACCGAGTAGGAGTGGATGGCGGCCGCTGCCTCATCCCACCAACGCTGCTTGCCCGCGGCCGGAACTGGTCGTGAATTATCACTATCCATATTGTTAGATTAAATAATTAAGAGAGTTAAAACCTTAACGGTTAACTAAAGTTTAGACGAAGAGGGCAGCAATGGCCGAGAGGGCAAACAAAACGCCCAAAATAATCGTCGCAATGAAGAGTTGTTTCTCTAAGCCGCGCTTCTCGTGGAAGCCGCCGGTACCAGACTGACCAAAAGCCGCGCCTAAGCTGGCGTCACTTTGTTGCAATAAAATCGCGGCTACGAGGAGAGCCGAGATAATAATCTGTATCCAAGGCAAAAACGGAGCGAGAAAACTCATGCCCAGCTATTATAGCACAGTGTAGACACAAGGCAAGCTTACCCGCCCACGTGCCTTGCTCGTGGGCGGGCCCGGTGCTAGGGTGAGGGGTAATTTGGGGTCTTTGTCAGAGGAATAAAACAAGAAAGAGAGAGGATAAGAATATGAATACTGACGATAAGGTTTATTTAGGATTAGAGGGTATAGCTTTTTGGCGTATCCCTTGGTTATTTTTTAACCTAAGACCTGAAAGTTCAGTTTTGGCAGGATGTAAAATTCACGATCACTATGATGAACGAGGTCGCCAAGCAGTCGAAATAATCAAAGCCCATGGTTATAAAGTTTGGGTCGACTACAAGCTCCATGATATTCCACGGACAGTGGGTTCTCGCGCTAAAAAGTTGTTTGAAAATGGCGCCGATATTATCACCGTGATGGCTAAGGGCGGTCACAAAATGGTGGAGGAGGCAGTTTTAGCAGCTCAGAATTTTGATCCACCACGGCTGGTTTACGTTGTCACAGTCCTGACTTCTTTAACGGAGGAGGAGTATGGCCAACCAATTGGCGTGGAGGTGGAAAGTTTAGCCAAAATGGCCATAGAATCTGGGGCTAAAGGTGTTGTTTGCTCAGGTCAAGAAGCTATACTTTTGAGAAAAATGAATGAATCAGAAGGTATTGATATTATTGTACCAGGTACTCGTCTGTCTGGGTCGATTGAAAATGACCAAAAGAGAGTTGTTACTCCCAAGACGGCGATTCTAAACGGAGCAACCCATTTAGTTGTTGCGAGTGAGGTTACCAGATCCTCTAATCCACTTGAGACACTAAGTGCCATCCATTATGAAATCCGGGATGGCTTAAGGGAAAAGAAAATACCTGACTGCGAATGGTGCCCGGAATGTAATCTACCCATTTCGACCACGCCCCATAATTGTCCGGTTGATCGTGGGGTGAAAGGTTTTTGAGATCTAGGATTTGCGCGCCCCGTCAAGAGATTGACGGGGCGCTTTTTGAGTCTATAATTCGGGCCATGAAGAATATTCCTCTTAAACCATTGGGCGACAGAGTAATTATTTTACCAACTA